>DATFQI010000186.1:0-4738 GCA_035264365.1 Solirubrobacteraceae bacterium | reverse complement strand
CAGCTTCTCGGCCTGCTCGTCTGTCGCGTTCTCGTCGACGAACACGCCCAGCCGCCAGCCGCCGTCGCTCATGACCTTCGGCGAGTCGACGATCGCGACGAGGTTGAGGCCACCGACGTCCGTGCCCTCGATCTCGCCCTCGCGGACGTGGAAGCCGAGCGTCGCGCGGCAGTAGTCATACGTCGCGCCGTGGTCCAGGGTCAGGTTGCATGGACACATCAGCTCGCACGAGCAGGTCTCCGCGTAGCTGCCCTTCAGGCTCCAGGCCATCGAGAACCACCTCCGTTAGACGTGACGGACCGATCCTCTTCCGCGAGGTGCACTCCGGTCAAGCCCCGTGATCGTCGATCGCACGGGATTCGTCGGATCGCCAGTGACGATCATGTGGCGGCCGCCACGCGCATGCGCTCGAGCTCGCCCGCGAAGGCGTGCCGCTGAACTTCATCCAGCCGCAGCTCGGGCACGCCAACGTCGGCACGACCGCGATCACCCTCCAGGGCATCGATCCCCGACGAGATCATCGCCACCGTCCACATGCGCCCGACGCCGATGATGTCCGCCACCGCCGGCCTGCAGCTCTAATCCAGAGCCGGTCTGCTGTGAGCAGGACCGCCCCGGCGCTCCTGCTCCGCCTTGGGCGGAGCGAGTGCTGTTCCAGCGTCGGCCGAGACGATCGCGGCTCGTCCCGAGCGGGCGTTCGCGGCTTCGTGGCGGACACGCCCCCGTCGCGCGACAAGCGAGCGTCTCGGGTAGCCCGGCGGCCGGTCCGGGGGCAGAGGGCTACTCGCTGAGTGGCTTTGTGGTGCGGGAGCTCGCCCTGCGTTGCTCTCGGCTTGTCCGCGGTCTCGTAGCTGCTCGAGATCCCACGTGACGGCCGGGCGTGGAGGCGTGCTCTGTCCGCCGCGCCCAGACTGGGTCCGAGGGGGCTGGCTCTGGGTGCTGATGGCAATCGCGATCTCGCAGTCCGCGTCCTACCAGAGGAACGTGCGCCGCGGGCTGCCCGTCGCGGGCGGTGGAGCGCGTCTGAACCGGCCCTTGCACCGGGGGGCGCGCGCGGTGATACTGCGGGCATCGCCACGGCGGTCCCCCAGCGGCGCCGCGTCCCTTTCGTCGGTCGCGAAGCGGAGCTTCGGGCCCTGGAAGAGCTCCTGCGCGGCGAGACGCGGGTGATCTGCCTGCACGGGATCGCCGGGATGGGCAAGTCAGGCGTCCTGCGTGCCTTCGTCGAGCGCGCGCATGAAGGCGGCGCGAGCGTCATTGAGCTGGATTGCCGAGCCGTCGAACCGACCGAGTGCGGTTTCCTGCAGGCCGTCGGAGGGCTCGACGACGTCTCCGAGCTCGCACGGCACCTGCGTGGTCTCGCGCCGCCGGTCGCGCTCGCGCTCGATCATTACGAGGTCTTCAGGCTCATGGACACCTGGCTGCGCCAGGTGCTCGTCCCGTCGCTGCCGCCTGGTGTCAGCCTCGTGTTGGCCGGACGCGAGCGCCCCGTTGCAGGGTGGTTCGCCCTCGACGGGTTTCGCAGCGTGCCGCTCCATCCGCTCGGGCAGGCCGACGCCTGCTCGCTGCTGGAGCGGCTCGGGGTCCGGGCGAGCGACGCGGCGCGGCTGAACCGGATCGCGCGCGGGCATCCGCTCGCGCTCGTGCTCGCCTCCGCCGGTCTCGCCGAGCGCCCCGACCTCGCGCTCGAGGACGCGGCGCTCACACGCGTCGTCGAAGAGCTCACGCGGCTCTACCTGGAAGACGTCGAGGACCCGCTCTCCCGAAGGGCGCTCGAAGCGGCCTCGGTCGTGCGACGGGTCACGGAGCCCCTCCTGGCGGCCATGCTGGAGGAGCCTGATCCTGGCGAGGCTCTGCGCCGGCTGCTGGATCTTCCGTTCGTCGACGCGGGCCATGACGGCCTCGTCGTGCACGAGGCGGTGCGCGATGCGGTCGCGGGCTTCCTGAAAGGCACGAACCCGACCCGCTACCGCAGCTATCGCAGGGCGGCGTGGCGCGAGCTCCGCACCGAGACGCGGGAAGTGGGACCGGCCGAGCTGTGGCGATACACCGCGGACATGCTGTACCTCATCGACAACCCGGTGGCGCGCGAGGCCTTCTTCCCGAGCGGCAGCCAGCCGCTCGCCGTCGAGCCGGCAGGGGCCGACGACGCTTCCGCGATCGCCACCGTCGCGCGGCGTCACGAGGATCGCGATGCCGCCGCGCTGCTGGAGCGCTGGTGTCGGGACGCTCCGGACACCTTCTCCGTGCTGCGCGACCGGGACGGCACGGTGGCGGGATTCTTCACGCTCTTCGAGGGCCGGATGCTTCATCGGTCGCTCGTCGCCGGTGACCCCGTGCTCGAGGCCTGGGCGCGCGACCTGCGCGAGCATCCACTTCCGAAAGGGCAGCTGGCGCTCGGGCTGCGCCGCTGGCTCGACGCGGAGCGGGGCGAGCTGCCGTGCGCGTCGCAGGCCGCCTGCTTTCTTGACGTCAAGCGCACGTACATGGCGCTGCGGCCGGCACTGCGGCGGATGTACCTCGTCGTCCACGACGTGCCGACGTACGGGCCCGTGGTCGCGAGGCTCGGCTTTCGGCCGTTGGCCGACGACGCGGCCATCCTGGATGGGCGGGAGTATGCGAGCTTCGTGCTCGACTTCGGGCCTGGTTCGGTCGATGGCTGGCTGGCGTCGCTCGTGGCGAACGAGCTCGGCGTGCACGACGAGCCGCAACTCGACGAGAGCGCACGCGAGCTTGCAGTACAGGGCAGGATCGTGTCGCTCACGCCGCTCGAGCTCGGGCTGTTCCGACACCTCCGTGAACGCGAAGGGCGCATCGTCACGCGCAGCGAACTGCTGCGCGAGGTGTGGGGCACCGAGTTCACCGGTGGCAGCAATGTCGTCGACGCCGTCGTGCGGACGCTGCGCCGCAAGCTCGGCACGGCGGGTCCGGTCGTGGAGTCGGTACGCGGCAGCGGATACCGGCTGCGTGCGGACTGGCGAGCTCACATGAGCTAGATCATCACCGAAGCCTCATCGCCACGTCATCGAGTGGGACTGCCGCGGGCGTAGCTTGCATTGCAGTTCGATGCACGCCTCCCCACAGAAGGATCTCCGATGAACCACCGCTTCACGCTCGGAGCGGACGCCGCCGTCGAGTCGGCGACGATCCAGCTCGACAACCGCCGCGAGGGCCACCGCCAACTCCAGCCCGGCGCCCGCAGCATCCGCGTCAAGCCGTAAGCCCCATCGACTCCGCCCGGCCGGCGCCGTTGCGCCGCCCCGGCCAGACCGTCCGCCACGTCCTCCCCGAGTGCCAAACCCGCAAAGGAACCTCAAATGTGCGCCTTCGGATCCCCCATGACTTCAACCTCAACCACGGCACCCGCAGCGCCCGCGCCCCGCGTCGACCGACCGACGGCGTCCGACGCGAGCCGCCGCGGCCGGCAGACGGGCTCGCTGCGCCATCCGGGCACCGGCCACGCAAGCTCCGATCCCCGCGCGGCGCGCTGACGCGCCCGCGCCCGCGCGACCGCAACAACGATCGCGTGGCCCGGCGCCTGCTCGAGCGGGCACCTCACCACCCTCCCCACCCACGCCGCTTCGACCGCCGTGTCCCCGCCGCCGAGCGCGACGCCACGACGACGCATGGCAACCGCGAAAGGACCCACCGATGACCCTGAACCTGGGCGATCTTGCGCCCGACTTCACCGCCCAGACCGCCGACGGCGATCTCCGCTTCCACGAGTGGCTGGGCGATGGCTGGGGCGTGCTGTTCTCCCACCCGGCCGACTTCACGCCCGTGTGCACCACCGAGCTGGGCGCCGTCGCGCGGCTGCACAACGAGTTCGCGGCGCGCGACACGAAGGTCGCCGCGGTGTCGGTCGATCCGGCCTCCTCGCACCGCGCCTGGGCGGCCGACATCGCGGAGACGCAGGGCGCCGAGGTCAACTTCCCGCTGATCGCCGACCCCGACCGCCACGTCGCGACGCTGTACGGGATGATCCATCCGCGCCACGACAGCACCGCCACCGTGCGCTCGGTGTTCGTGATCGGCCCCGACAAGACGGTCAAGCTCACGCTGACCTATCCCGCCAGCACCGGCCGGCACTTCGGCGAGATCCTGCGCGTGCTCGACTCGCTGCAGCTCACCGCCGCCCACCAGCTCGCCACGCCCGCCGACTGGCAGCCCGGGCAGGACGTAATCATCACCCCCGCGGTGTCCCAGCAGGAGGCGGCACGCCGCTTCCCCGACCACCGCGCGATCAAACCCTACCTGCGCCTGACCCCGCAGCCGGACCGGGCCTGATCCGCGCGCGCCAGCAGATCACCAGCATGCAGCTCAGCGACCGCGACCGACTGCTGCTCGCCGTCGCCAACCCTGGCCGGCCACGGCATCGCCGCCCGGCCGGCGATGGCCAGCGACGCCGCCGGACTGGGCGCCGAGTTTGGCGCGCGGCATCCCGGCGGCCTGGGGCTCATACGTCTTCTGGCGGGGCGACGACGATGTCTACGGGGCGAGGGCTGGGCAGTTGGCAAGCAGGCGGACGTCGCGCGTGGTCGGCACGCCCCACACCCACGAGCCGTGGGGTTCGATCACGAGGTTCACGGAGGGATGTGGGAGGACCTCCTGCTGGAAGGGCTCACGGCCGCGGAGGTCCCAGCGGACGATCCAGTGTCGGTCGACGAAGCGCTCGAGCTGCGGCGACGGTGGGAGACCCTCGAGATGAAATGAGCGACCGTGCTCCCATGGCCGCACG
>DATFQI010000185.1:0-3781 GCA_035264365.1 Solirubrobacteraceae bacterium | reverse complement strand
CGCCGAATCCGGAGTTGTTCGGCCTCAGGCCGAACAACTCCCGGTTCGGCGGACGTGGTGGTCACGCTGGGGGCGGCGGGCGCGCTGTGGAGCGACGGCGAGCGCGTGCTGCGCGCGCCCGCCGTGTCCGCGGAGGTGGTCGACACCACCGGAGCCGGCGACGCGTTCGCCGCCGGCCTGCTCGCCGCCCGCGCCGGCGGGGCCGAGCCGGCCGAGCAGCTCGCGGCGGGGTGCGCCCTCGCCGCCCGCGCCGTCGGCGTGCGGGGCGCCCGGGCGAGGTACGATTGACTGGTCAGTCAATCGAGGAGCCAGCCAGCCATGCCTGAAGCCGTGATCGTCGACGCCATCCGCACGCCGATCGGGCGCGCGGTCAAGGGATCCCTCAAGGACGTCCGCGCGGACGACCTCGCCGCGGTGCCGCTGACGGCGCTTGTCGAGCGCAACCCCGGGGTCGACTTCGCCCAGACCGACGACATCATGATGGGCTGCGGCTTCCAGGCGGGCGAGCAGGGCGCCAACGTCGGCCGCAACGCGCAGCTGCTGGCCGGCATCGACCATCACGTCCCCGCCACCACCGTCAACCGCTTCTGCGCGTCCTCGCTGCAGACGATCCGGATGGCCTTCCACGCGATCAAGGCCGGCGAGGGCGACCAGTACATCGCCGCTGGCACCGAGGCGGTCTCGCGCTTCCCGGCCGCCGAGGCGTGGGAGTACCACCCGAAGCTCAACGGCTCCGAGGGCTCGCTGTTCGACGTCTACATCCCGATGGGGATGACGGCGGAGAACGTCGCCGACCGCTGCAAGGTCAGCCGCGAGGCGCAGGACGAGTGGGCCGCCGTCTCCCAGAACCGCGCGGTCGCCGCGCGCGACAGCGGCCACTTCGACGCCGAGATCGTCGCCGTGACCACGCCCGACGGCACCGAGGTCTCCCGCGACGACGGGCCGCGGCCCGGGACCACGGTCGAGAAGCTCGCCGAGCTCAAGCCGGCCTTCAAGCCCGACGGCACGGTCACGGCGGGCAACGCCTGCCCGCTCAACGACGGCGCCGCCGCCGTGCTCGTGATGTCCGAGCAGCGCGCGAGCGAGCTCGGGCTGAAGCCGCGCGCCCGCATCGTCGCCTCCTCGGTCGCCGCGATCCGGCCGGAGATCATGGGCCTCGGCCCGATCCCCGCGGTCGCCAAGGTGCTCGAGCAGGCCGGCATGACGATCGCCGACATCGACGTGCTCGAGCTCAACGAGGCATTCGCCGCCCAGGTCGTGCCGTGCCGCGACGAGTGGGGCATCGACCCCGAGAAGCTCAACCCGTTCGGCGGCGCGATCGCGCTCGGCCACCCGTTCGGCATGACGGGCGCGCGGATCATGACGACGCTGCTCAACAACCTCGACGCGCTCGACGGCACGATCGGCCTCGAGACCATGTGCGTCGCCGGCGGGATGGGCCAGGCGATGATCGTCGAGCGGCTGAACTAGGAGCCGGGCGGCTCGCGCACGTGTCGACGCGCATGACCCGGCTCCTGTTCGTGTGCATGGGCAACATCTGCCGCTCGCCGACCGCCGAGGGCGTGATGCGGCACCTCCTGTGCAAGGAGGGGCTCGAGGACGAGATCACGATCGACAGCGCGGGCACGGGCGCCTGGCACGTCGGCAACCCGCCCGACCGGCGCGCGACCGCGGCCGCGGCAGCGCGCGGGATCGTGCTCGAGGGGGCCGCTCGGCAGGTGCGCCCGAGCGACTTCGACGACTACGACCTGCTGCTGGTCGCCGACCGCGAGAACCTCGCGGACCTGCGCGCGATCGCGCCCGGCGAGGCGGCGCGCGCGAAGGTGCGGCTGCTGCGCGAGTTCGACCCGGCGTCGGAGGGCGCGCCCGACCTCGATGTGCCCGACCCGTACTACGGCGGACCCGACGGCTTCGAGGACGTGCTCGACCTCGTCGAGGCGGCCTGCCTCGGGCTGCTCGCCGAGATCCGGTGAGCTTCGACGCCGAGCTCGGCGCGGCGGCGGGCTCGCCGGTCGCCTCCCGCCGCCGGATCGCCGGCGGCTCGATCAACGAGGCCTACGCGGTCGCCTTCGAGGACGGGCGACGAGCGTTCGTCAAGTCGCGCGCGGGCGCTCCCGCCGGCGAGTACGCGGCCGAGGCGGCGGCGCTCGCGTGGCTGGCCGAGCCGGGCACCGTCCGAGTGCCCGCGGTGATCGCCTGCTCGGAGCGCTTTCTGGCGCTCGAGTGGGTCGAGCCGGGGTCTCTCGACGCTGCCGGGGAGGAGGAGCTCGGCCGCGGTCTCGCCGGGCTGCACGCCGCCGGCGCGCCCGCGTTCGGCCGCCCCGAGCGGGCCGCGGCCGCCCCGCCGGCGGACGCGAGCGCTGCGCCCTCCGGCGAGCTGCGCATCGGCCCGCTGGTGCTCGACGCCGCGCCGACCGCGACGTGGGCCGAGCTCTATGCGGAGCGCCTGGTGCGCCCGTTGATCGCCGACGCGCGCGACCGCGGCGCGCTGTCGGCACGCGGCGCGGAGGCCGTCGGCCGCGCCTGCGACCGCATGGAGCAGCTCGCCGGACCGGAGGAGCCGCCCGCGCGCCTGCACGGCGACCTCTGGAGCGGCAACGTGCACGCCGGGACGGACGGCCGCGCGTGGCTCGTCGACCCGATCGCCTACGGCGGCCAGCGCGAGGTCGACCTCGCGATGCTGCGGCTGTTCGGCGGCCCGTCGCGGCGCGTGATCGACGCTTACGACGAGGCGGCGCCGCTCGCCGACGGCCACGAGCAGCGCGTCGAGCTGTGGCAGCTGTTCCCGCTGATGGTGCACGCCGTGCTGTTCGGAGGCGGCTACGGCGGCTCCGCCGAGGCGGTCGCCCGGCGCTACGTCGGGTAGGAATCCCGGCATGGACCTGCAGATCAAGGGCCGGACCGCGGTCGTGACCGGCGCCAGCCGCGGGATCGGCGCCGCGACGGCCACGCTGCTGGAGGCGGAGGGCGCGCGCGTCGTCGGCGTCTCGCGCGCGACCGGCGTCGACGTCACCGCAGCGGACGCGGCGGAGCGGATCGCGGAGCTCGCGGGCGCGCCCGTCGACATCCTCGTCAACAACGCCGGCACGAGCTTCGCCAAGCCGCTCGACGAGCTCACCGACGACGACTGGAACGGCCAGTGGGAGCTGCACGTGCTCGCCTCGATGCGGCTGATGCGCGCGTTCGCGCCCGGGATGGCCGAGCGCGGCTGGGGCCGGATCGTCAACGTCGCGTCCTCGGCGGGCAAGCGCCCGTCGCTGACGAACGCCGCCTACTCGGTCACCAAGGCCGCGCAGCTCTCGCTCTCGCGCGTGTTCGCCGACACCTACGCCGCGCAGGGCGTCCTCGTCAACGCCGTCACGCCCGGTGCGGTCTCGAGCGGCCTCTGGATGGACGAAGGCGGGCTCGTCGACCAGACCGCCGCCGCGCGCGGAGTCGGCCGCGAGGAGGCGATCGCGATCCAGGAGGGCAAGATCCCGCTCGGCCGCTACGCGACCGTGGAGGAGGTCGCCTCCGTGGTCGCCTTCCTGTGCTCCGAGCGCGCGTCCACGGTGACCGGCGCCGCCTGGTCGGTCGACGGCGGCACCGTCGCGACGATCCTCTAGCCCTGATCCGGCGATGATCCGTGAGCGGCTCGGCTTCGTGGGCCGAGCCAGAGTCGATTGACCGCGCTTCCTCGTGGTGGGCCCACTTGGATCGCGGTCAATCGGCTCTGGCGAACGGCCACGGCGGCGAGACGCCGCGGGGATCGACGGATCAGGGCTAGCTCAGGGAAGGTCGA
>DATFQI010000184.1:0-14784 GCA_035264365.1 Solirubrobacteraceae bacterium | reverse complement strand
CGAGCAGATCGTCGTCACCGACACGATCCCGCTGCGCCCGGGCGCGCCGGACAACATCAAGGTCCTCTCCGTCGCAGATCTGCTGACGGACACGATCCGCCGGATCTTCACCGACGACTCGGTGTCCGAGGTCTTCGGCGGCGAGAACCAGCTCTTCTGAGCGCCGCCCAGCATCTCCAGGAGCTGCTCGGCCTCTCCGAGGAGGAGCTGCTGGCCGTGCTCGACGAGGACCCGCTGACGCTGCTCGCGGGCGAGCTCGATCACAAGCCGGAGCTGCCGATCCTGCTCGACCTGCTCGCGGAGGCCGAGGAGCGCGCCGGGGCGCCGGTGCTGCGCCGCTGGGTGCGCGCGTCGGGTCCGGGCGGGCGCCCGCTCGACGCGCTGCTGGCGCGCGACTTCGGCGCCTTCGAGAACGCGCTGGCGACGCTCGCCGACCGCGGCTTCGTGCTGCGCTCGGGCGGCGCGGGGTGAGCCCTAGTCGTCCGGGTCCGGGCGCTTCTCGCCGGGCCAGGCGCCCGTGATGTAGTGGAACCCGATCGCGCCATAGCGGTCGACCACGAAGCGGGTGACGCGGAAGATCACGCCCTGCACAGCGGCGGCCGCCAGCAGCCGGCCCCAGGTCGTGTCCTGGGTGGTCGCCTCGGGCGGCTCCTCGTCGTCGATCTTCGTCCACGCGAAGTCGAACAGCTTCTTGCCGACCAGGCCGGCGAGGATGCCGAGCACGATGCCGAACGGCTTGTAGATCAGGCCCATGCGCGGGAGCGTACCCCCATACGAGGTGCGCCGAATCGCCGCCGGATGGTGGAGAATGTGCGCGAGGAGGTCGACAATCCCTTGCAGGAGGACGCAATGGACGACCACGCCGACGATCTGCTCCGACGGGCGCTCATCGACGCCGAGGCGTCGGCTGCCGTCGCGCTGCGCGTCCCGGGCCTTCCGCTGTGCGACACGCTGACGGTCGTCTTCCACGGCCGCCGCGACCTCGGCACGATCCAGACCTACGTCGCGCACGGCGGCCGCGGCGCGGGAAGCTCCGTGTCGGCCGGCGACCTGATGCGCGTGCCGTGCGACCTCGACCTCGGGGCCGCGGGCGACCGCGAGGAGGCGGAGGCGCTGTACGCCGAGCAGGCCGCCGCGCTGCGCGACGCGCTCGTCGGCGCCGACACCGTGCTCGACATCTGGCGCGAGCCGCTGCAGGACGTCGCCGGCTCGCGCGTGGAGGTCGACCGCAGCGTGCGGCTCGACGTCCGGCTGCCCGCCCACCGCCTGCTGCCGGCCGCGCTCGTGGCGCCCGAGCGGCGGATGGTCGTCGCCGCCGTCTGCGGCGCCCGCCCGCTCGCGGAGGGCCGGCCGCCGATGGGGATCGTCTGCGCCCAGCAGGACGTCGCGCGCGTGTACCCGCTGCCCGACGACCCGGAGCGCTGCCTGGAGGACTTCCTGTCGGTCGCCGCCGAGCACGCGCGCGAGATGGCGGAGCGCCTCGAGCGCCAGGACGCGTCGGTCGAGCGCTTCCTCGAGCTCTCGGGCGACGACTTCCCCGAGACCGCCTGAACGCCTCGTTCACACTGTGCGGCCGTGCGCCGCGCCCGTGTGCTGATCCCGCTCGTCTTCGCGCTGTTCGTGTTCGTCGGGCTCTCGATCCTGCTCGCCCGCGGGCTGACCGGAAGCGGCACCGAGCGCGCGGACGTGCTCGAGCTCGTCAAGGCCCAGGCGCGCGGCGACGCGACCGCCGTGCTCGACCGGCTGCCGGCCTGCCGCCGCGAGCCGGCCTGCGCCCAGACGACGCGCGAGCGCGTCGCCCGCCTGCGCCGCGACGGCCGCGTGGAGATCCTCACCTACACGCCGTCGGCCCGGCTCGCGCTCACCCGCAAGGTCGGCACGGGGCGCGTCGCGTGGCGCGCGGGCGACGGCCTGCCGGTCGTCCAGTGCGTGCGCGTGCGGCGCGAGGGGCCGCTGACCGGCGGCGCCGTGGAGCTGCTCTCGGTGTCGGCCCCGATCGAGCCGGAGGGCGGCTGCGCCCCGTGAGTCAGGCTTCGAACGCTCGCGACTGCGCGACTTGCCGCCGGGCCGGGTGTTGGGATTCGCCGTGATGCGGCTCTTCCGACTCCTCCCTCTCGCCCTGCTCACGGTGCTCGCGGCGCTCGTGCCATCCACCGCGCAGGCCGCCGACGTGCCGTCGGCCAAGACGCTCTACGCCGACGGCCCCTCTGGCCGCTACCTGGTCGACGGGCAGTGGCTGTTCCGGCTCGACGCGGCCGACCGGGGGGTGCGCCAGCGCTTCTACCGCCAGAGCTCGACCTCCGGCTGGTCGCGCGTGACGGTGCCGAACGTGTGGAACGTGGGGGACGACTCGGAGGCGTCGATGCGCGGCTCGGTCGGCTGGTACCGCAAGGACTTCGAGCTGCCCGACAAGAAGGCCGCGCTGGAGTGGGCGATGCGCTTCGAGTCGGTCAACTACCGCTCGCGCGTCTACCTCAACGGGCGCGAGATCGGCCGCAACGCCGGCGCCTACATCCCGTTCACGGTGCGCCTGAAGGGCCTGCGCAAGCGCGGCGTCAACCGGCTCGTCGTGCGCGTGGACTCGCGCCGGCTGCCGACCGACTTCCCGCCCTCGGGCCTGAGCTCGACCGGCAACGCCACCGGCGGCTGGTTCAACTACGGCGGCATCCAGCGCGAGGTCTACCTGCAGAAGCTCGACACGGTGCAGTTCAACACCGTGCGCGTGCTGCCCAGGCTGAGCTGCTCGACCTGCCCCGCGCGGATCGACTTCACGCTCGCGATGGAGAACGTCACGAACCGCACCCGGCGCGTCTCCCTGATCGCGAAGTACGGCTCCAAGCGGATCGGCCTTGGCACCCGCACGATCGGGGCGGGCAACGCGGAGGTCTTCAGCCGCCGGATGGCGTTCGGCCGTGCGCGCCTGTGGTCGCCCAAGAGCCCGTACCTCTACCCGGTCAAGATCACCGCCACCTCGGGCGGGCGCACGGTCGGCACCTACGACCTCAAGAGCGGCGTGCGCTCGCTGAAGGTCTCGCGCGGGCGGCTGTACCTCAACGGGCGGCCCGTGAACTTCCGCGGGGTGGGGGTGCAAGAGGACACGCGCACCCAGGGCTTCGCCGTCGACAACGCGTTCCGCGACAGGCTCGTCGCCGAAGCGCGCGCGGTCGGCGCGACCGTGCTGCGCACGCACTATCCGATGCACCCCTACGTCCACGAGCTCGCGGACAAGCTCGGGCTGCTGATCTGGTCGGAGATCCCCGTCTACGCCGTCAAGACGACCTACCTCAAGCGCGAGTCCGTGCGCGCGCTGGCGGCCAAGGAGATGCGCCGCAACGTCGAGACGAACCTCAACCACCCGTCGGTGTTCACATGGTCGGTCGGCAACGAGCTCTCGTCGAAGCCGGGGCCCGTGCAGGGCGACTACATCAAGCGCGCCAGCGCGATCGCCAAGGACATCGACCCGACGCGCCCCACCTCGATCGCCTTCGCCGGCTACCCGTCGGCGGGCTGCCAGGGCGAGTACAAGCCGCTCGACATCATCGGCGTCAACGAGTACTACGGCTGGTACCCGGGGCCGGGCGGCAAGCTGTTCGACCGCGACGGCCTGAGCGGCTATCTCGACCAGGTGCGCCGCTGCTATCCGCGCCACGCGATCGCCGTGACGGAGTTCGGCGCGGAGGCCAACCGCGAGGGCCCGGTCGAGGAGAAGGGGACCTACGGCTACCAGCGCGACCTCGTCAACTTCCACCTGAACGTGTTCGCCAGCAAGCCGTGGCTCAGCGGCGCGATCTACTGGGCGCTCAACGAGTTCCGCGTCAAGCCCGACTGGGAGGGCGGCAACCCGCGGCCGACGCCGCCGGTCCACCAGAAGGGCCTGCTGACCTACGACACGATGTCGCGCAAGCCCGCCTGGGCCGACGTGCAGCGGCTCTTCCGCGCCACCAACCAGTACCCGTAGCGCTCAGCGCGAGCGCTCGGGGACCCGGTGCGGCGTCCGGGCCGGCTCGGTGACCCGCCGGCGCTCCGGGCGCGGGCGCAGGTCGGCGAGCTTCTCGTGCCCGCGCAGGCGCACGGGCGCGGGCTCGGCGTCGGGCAGCGGGATGCCGCCGGAGGGCGATGTCTTGGGCGGGCGGGAGATGCGGTCGCTGCCGCCACCGCCGCCGCCCTCGTCCTCCTCGGGCCCGTCGGAACCGTCCTGCGTGTCCGAGCGCAGGAACATCACGAACAGCAGGACCCCGCAGGCCAGGGCCACCAGGTGCAACGCGCCGAAGATGAGCATCAGCTCCTCATCGGGGGACATACCCGTAAAGCTACCCCTCCAGCGGATCGGGCAGCAGCGGTTCGCTAGCATGGCGCCCGCTCGCGCGCCGAATCGAACGCAACCGTCCCGCGCCGCGACGCCCCTCATCATGGCTTCCGACACCACTTCGCTCTCTCTGACCGCCCGCGCGCCCGAAGGCTCGCGCTCTGCCCGGCGCCTGCGCCGCGACGGCCTCGTGCCCGGCGTGATCTACGGCGGCGACGGCGGGCCCGAGCACTTCGCGGTCGACGCGCGCATCCTGCGCAACACCCTGGCGCACTCGGGCGCGATCCTCCAGGTCACGATCGACGGCGGCCAGGGCGTGCCCGTGCTCGTCAAGGACCTCCAGCGCCACCCCGTGCGCGGCGAGGCCGTCCACGTGGACCTGCTCCGCGTGAACATGGCCGAGACGATCCAGACGACGGTCCACGTCGAGCTGACCGGCGCCGAGGAGGCCCCCGGCAGCGTCGAGGGCGGCGTGCTCAACCAGGAGACGCGCGAGCTCAACATCGAGGCGCTTCCCGGGGACATCCCCGACGCGATCACGGTCGACGTCTCCAAGATGGAGATGAACGCGACCGTCACGCTGTCCGAGCTCACCCCGCCGGAGGGCGTCACGTTCCTCGATGACCCCGAGGAGACCGTGCTCGCCACGATCACCCCGCCGACGCTCGAGCCGGTCGAGGACGAGATCGAGACCGAGACCGCGCTGGTGGGCGAGGACGGCGAGCCGCTCGAGGGCGAGCAGCTCGAGGCCGCGCTCGCCGAGCGCGACGAAGCTCAGGCCGAGGGCGACACCGGCGAAGAGGCCGAGCAGACGGCCGGGTCGGGCTCCGACTCCGACCCGTCCTGAGCCCAGGCAAGCTCTTCGGCTCGTCCGCGCCCGTCGACTGGCTGGTCGTCGGGCTGGGCAATCCGGGGCCGGGCTACGCCGAGTCCCCGCACAACGTCGGCTTCAAAGTGGCCGATGAGCTCACCCGCCGCTGGGAGCTGCCGAAGGCCAAGAAGAAGTTCGCGGGCGAGCTGAGCGAGGGCCGCACCGGCCCGGGCGGTCCGCGCATCGCGGTGCTGCGCCCGCAGACCTACATGAACGAGGCCGGCCGCTCGGTCGGCCCCGCGCGCGGGTCCTTCAAGCTCGACCTCGACCGCCTCGTCGTGGTCCACGACGAGATCGACCTCCCGTTCGGCGAAATCCGCGCCCGGCTCGGCGGCGGCCTCGCGGGCCACAACGGGCTGAAGTCGCTCAAGCGCGAGCTCGGCGGCCCGGACTTCCACCGCGTCCGGGTCGGCGTCGGCCGCCCCGACTCGACCGACCCGGACATCGTCGCCGCCTACGTCCTGGGGCGCTGGCGCCAGCCGGCCCCCGACGTCGCGGACCTCGTGGCCCGCGCGGCCGACGAGGTCGAGCGGCTGGTTGTCCCCGCACCGGGGGCGTAGCCCGCAGCGTCACGTCAACGGCTCTGGGTGGGGAAGCTGGGGGTGCCCGAGCCCGCCCGATCTCCGTCGACGGGTCGATTGTTCACGCCTGGCGTGAGTTATCGACCCGTCGCCGCAGCGCGGGCGGCTCCCGAACACAGCGTATGCGATAACGTACAGTCGTATGTCGCCGCGTGACTGGGATGCCGCCACCTACCAGCGCCTCAGCGCCCCGATCGAGGCGATGGGGCGCGACGTGCTGTGGCGGCTGCGGCTCGAGGGCGACGAGACCGTGCTCGACGCGGGCTGCGGCACCGGGCGCGTGACGGCGGTGCTCGCGGAGCGGCTGCCGCGCGGCAAGGTGATCGCGGTCGACGGCTCGCCGGCGATGGCCGCCGAGGCGAGGCGGCGGCTGCCGGACTCGGTCGACGTGCAGGAGCAGGACCTGCTGGAGCTCGCGGTCGAGGAGCCCGTCGACGCGATCGTGTCGACCGCGACCTTTCACTGGATCGGCGACCACGACCGGCTGTTCGCGCGCCTCAGGGACGCCCTGAAGCCCGGTGGCCGGCTCGTCGCGCAGTGCGGCGGCGAGGGCAACGTCGCGGCCGTCAAGCAGGCGGGCTTCGCGCTCGCGCACCGCGAGCCGTTCTCCGAGCACCTCGAGGGCTGGGGCGGGGATTGGAACTTCCAGGCCCCGAAGCCCACGGAGGAGCGGCTCACCAAGCTCGGCTACACCGACGTGTGGACGTGGGAGACCCGCGTGGCCGTGGACGTCGAGGACGTCGCGGGCTACCTGGGGGCGATCTGCCTCGGCTCGTTCCTGGAGCGCCTCCCGGAGGCGCTGCACGACGACTTCGTCGACCAGGCGGTGGAGCTGCTCGGCGCCCCGCTGACGATCGACTACGTGCGCTTGAACATCCTGGCCCGCGCGCCAGTTTCCTGAGCACCGCTCAAGCCGCGCCCCCCGATGCCGATGCTGGGCATTAGGCCGATCAATGGGAACGGACGCTCATCCGATCGCGCAGGACGCGAGCAGCACGCCGCGCGGCATCCGTGCCGTGCTGAAGGGTGTGCATCCCGTGTGGTGGCTCAACCTGGCGATCTGGATCGCCGCGCTCGCGCTCTTCCTCGGCCCGATCGACGACCTGCCGCCGCTGCACGAGCCCTACATCGAGTGGTGGTGGCTGGCGCTCGGCTTCCTGGTCGGCGAGCGCTGCGTCGTCCACCTCGAGTTCTCGCGCAATGCCCACTCATTCTCCCTGGGCGACGTGCCACTCGTGTTCGGCCTCGTGCTCGCGTCGGGCTCCGACCTGGTCATCGCGGCCGTCGTCGGGCCGGCGCTGACGCTGCTGCTCGACCGCCGGCTGCCGCCGATCAAGCTGTTCTTCAACCTCGGCCAGTTCGCGCTCTCGGTATGCCTGGCCAACCTGATCTGCTACTGGCTGTCGCCCGTCGGCACCGACTGGGGGCCGCAGCTGGCGATCGCCGTGCTGATCGGCGCGCAGGTCAGCGCGACGACCTGCGTCGCGCTGATCGGCGCCGCGATCTCGCTCAGCGAGGGCTGGCTGGGGGTGCGCCAGCTCGGCCGCATGTTCGCGACCGACCTGACGGTCACCGTGACGAACTCGAGCCTCGGCCTCGTCGCCGCGCTGATCGTCTCGACGGAGCCCTGGGCGCTGCCGCTGCTGGTCGTGCCGCTGCTGACCGTCTTCCTCGCCTACCGGGCGTACGTCACCGAGCGCAAGCGCGGCGAGCGGCTGGAGTTCCTCTACGAGGCCAACCGCACGCTCTCGCGCTCGCCCGAGATCGCGGAGGCGCTCGAGGGCCTGCTCGCCCGCTCGCTGGACGCCTTCCGCGCCGAGCGCGCCGAGATCATCCTGTGGACGCCCGACAAGCCGCCGCTGCGCACGACGCTCGGCCCTGGCGACCACAAGGAGGTCATGGCCGAGGTCGACCCGGCCGTGGCCGTCGACCTGCAGTCGCTGGTCTCCAACGACCGCCCGGTCGTCACGCTCCCCGACGCCGCCCACGGCAGCGCGATCTCCGAGTACCTGGGCGAGCGCGGCGTGCAGAAGGCGATGCTCGCGATGCTCCCCGGCGAGGACCGCGTGATCGGCACGCTGATGCTCTCCAACCGCTACGGCGTGGTGCGCGACTTCTCCGCCGACGACCTCAAGCTGTTCGAGACGCTCGCCAACAACGCGTCGGTGGCGCTGCAGTACGACCGCCTCGAGCAGGCGATCGCGCGCCTGAAGGACCTCCAGCAGCAGCTGCGCCACCAGGCCTTCCACGACTCGCTGACCGACCTGCCCAACCGCGCGCTGTTCATCTCCAGCGTGCGCGAGGCGCTCGACACGGCGCCCGAGGAGCTCGCGGTCCTGTTCATCGACGTCGACGACTTCAAGACCGTCAACGACACGCTCGGCCACGCGGTCGGCGACGAGCTGCTGGTCGGCGTGGCCGACCGGCTGCGCTCGTGCGTGCGCCCGCAGGACGAGATCGCCCGCCTCGGCGGCGACGAGTTCGCCGTCCGCCTGCACGACGCCACCGACGCCGAGGACGCCGCCGAGTCGGTCGCCAAGCGCATCATGGAGGCCTTCCAGCTCCCAATCGCGGCCGGCGGCGAGCTGCTCTCGGTCCGCCTCAGCGTCGGCATCGCCTCCGCCCGCCAGGGCGCCTCCGACGAGGACGAGCTGATCCGCCACGCCGACATGGCGATGTACCAGGCCAAGATGGCCGGCAAGGCCTGCTTCGAGCGCTTCGACCCCGAGGCACAGGCCGCGATGCTCCACCGCCGGCAGATGAAGGACGACCTGCGGCGCGCGGTCGAGACGGGCGAGCTGGCCGTCCACTACCAGCCGATCGTCGCGCTGGCCACGGGCGCCGCCGAGTCGGCCGAGGCGCTCGTGCGCTGGGAGCATCCCGAGCGCGGCCGGATCATGCCCGCCGAGTTCATCCCGCTCGCCGAGGAGACCGGGATGATCGTGGCGATCGGGCGCTTCGTGCTGCGCGAGGCCTGCCTGCAGGCGCGCCGCTGGCAGGAGGAGGCCGGCGCGATGCGCGCCGTGCACGTGAACCTGAGCGCGCTCGAGCTGCGCCAGGACGACCTGATCGACACCGTCCGCGAGGCGATCGAGAACGCCGGCATCGCGCCGGCGGACCTCGTGCTGGAGATCACGGAGAGCCAGCTGCTCGAGGACGCCGAGCACAGCGTCGCCGCGCTGCACGCGCTGCGCGAGCTCGGAGTGCGCCTCGCGCTCGACGACTTCGGCACGGGCTACTCGTCGCTGAGCTACCTGCACTCGCTGCCGCTGGACATCCTCAAGATCGCCAAGCCGTTCGTCGACCGCGTCGCCGAGGCATCGCAGGACTCGTTCGTGCGAATGATGATCGACCTCGCGAAGGCGCTCGAGCTCGAGGTGATCGCCGAGGGCATCGAGACCGCCGAGCAGGTCGAGGCGCTGCGCGTCCTGCAGTCCAGCTTCGGCCAGGGCTTCTACCTCGCGCGCCCCGAGGCGGCTCGTACGTCGGTCCAGGCGCGCTCATCCGCACCTGAATCCGGTCGATACCGCTCCTGACGAAGGAGCAGTTCGGGGCAAACCCGTCGCGAGGCGGGGACGCAAAGCCAGGGGTCTCGCCGGATGCGAGACGGCCCAGCCGCCACAAGCTCACCCCGAGTTCTCGTAGCGGCATGGAGGTCGCCCCGTCATGAACAAGCCCGTTGCTCCCGGTCGCATCCGCTGGGCCGTCGCCTGCCTGGCGATCGCCGCCTCGGCGCTCGTGCCGGCCGCGGCCGAGGCGCGCGCGCCGCGCGTCGAGGTCATCGTCCAGATGGACGCCGGCCACCGCGCCGCCGAGGGCAAGGCCGCCGTCCGCGCCGCGGGCGGCGAGGTCACCGGCGATCTCCCGATCATCAACGGCTTCGCCGCCGAGCTCGGCCGCGGCGCCGCCGACCGGCTCGCGGGCGCCGACGGCGTCAAGGCCGTCACCGCCGACAACGCGGTCGAGCCGCAGGGCATCAGCCTCTCGCGACTCCAGACCGCCTATCCCGCGTCCGTGGACGCGCCGCAGGTGTGGAACAACCCCATCGCCGACGTCAGCGGCCGCGGCGTCGGCGTGGCCGTGATCGACACGGGCATCGCCGGCGGCATGCCGGACTTCCGCGCCGCGGGCTCCTCGTCCTCGCGCGTGGTCGCCAACGCCGTCACCAACCCAGATGCGCGCACGCCGGGCGACGCCTACGGCCACGGCACGCACGTGGCGGGCATCATCGCCGGCAACGGCTGGAACCGCTCCTACACCGATCCGCTGCGCGGCAAGTACGTCGGCATCGCCCCCGAGGCGAACCTGATCTCGGTCAAGGTCTCCGACGACCAGGGCGAGGCGTCGGTGCTCGACGTCATCTACGGGCTGCAGTTCGTGGTCGACAACAAGGCGGCGTACAACATCCGCGTCGTCAACCTCTCGCTGGAGTCCACGACCCCGGGCTCCTACAAGACGGATCCGCTGAACGCGGCCGTCGAGTCGGCCTGGTTCAAGGGCATCGTCGTGGTCACCGCCGCCGGCAACCGCGGCAGCAGCGAGGCGTCCGTCTCGCGCGCTCCGGGCAACGACCCGTACGTGATCACCGTCGGCGCCTACGACGACCAGGCCTCCAACGCCGACGGCGACGACAGCCGACCCTCGTGGTCGAGCCGCGGCGTCACCGCCGACGGCTTCGTCAAGCCGGAGATCCACGCGCCGGGCTCGGGCATCGTCTCGACGCTGGCCCCGAACAGCGCCTTCGCCTCGATGTGCCCCTCCTGCGTCGTCGACGGCCAGATGATCCGTGCGGGCGGCACCTCGATGGCCGCCCCGATGATCACCGGCACCGTCGCGCTGCTGCTGCAGCACTTCCCGCAGCTGGCGCCGAACCAGGTCAAGGGCATGCTCATGCGCAACGCCCGCCTGATCAACGGCCGCTACCCCGCGGTCGAGGCCTACAAGACGCTCGAGGCGGCCTACTACGGGCGCACGGCGCCGATCAGCACCGCCGGCATCGTCCCCAACGACATCGTCAACGCGAGCACGGGCGAGATCGACTACACGCGCTCGTCCTGGAGCCGCTCGTCCTGGAGCACGGCGGACGGCGGCCTGACCGCCGGCTTCGCCCGCTCGAGCTGGAGCCGCTCCTCGTGGAGCTCGGTCGACAGCTCCGGCGCGGACGTCACCCGCTCGAGCTGGAGCCGCTCCAGCTGGTCCACGAGCTGGGACAAGTAGCCGGCTCGGTCATCGGTCCAGGTCAGCTCACACCCACTCACACGACAGTCGATACCGGAATTCAGATGGATCTCCAGACGGACATGCGGCACGGAGGCCGCTCCCCCATGAACCAGACCCCCAAGGGCAGGATCCGCTGGGCCGTTGCGGCCCTCGCGATCGCCGCCTGCGCCGCGCTGCCGGCGACCGCGGGTGCGAGCTCGGCTCGCAGCCAGGTCATCGTCCAGCTCGACGCGGGTGCCTCCGCGGACGCCGTCAAGGCGCAGGTCCGCGAGTACGGCGGCCGCGTCACCGGTGACCTGCCGATCATCAACGGCTTCGCGGCCAAGGTGTCCGACGGCGCCGCCGCGTCGCTGCAGCGCTTCGACGGCGTGCGCGCCGTCACGAGGAACACCGCCATCGAGCCGCAGGGCGTCAACGTCTCCGAGCTCCAGAGCGCCTACCCGTCGTCGGTGGACGCGATCGAGGCTTGGAACCGGCCCGACGCCAACGTGACCGGCAAGAACGTCGGCGTGGCCGTCGTCGACACCGGCATCGCGGGCCAGATGAAGGACTTCGAGGAGAAGGGCCCGAGCAAGAGCTCGCGCGTCGTCGCCTCGGCGGTCACGAACCCCAACGCGACCAGCGCCAAGGACACCTACGGCCACGGCACGCACGTGGCGGGCATCATCGGCGGCAACGGCACCGAGCGCAACAACGGCGACTGGCTGCAGAACAAGTACGTCGGCGTGGCCCCGGAGGCCGACCTGGTCTCGGTCAAGGTCTCCGACGACCTCGGCAACGCGACCGTGCTGGACGTCATCTACGGCCTGCAGTGGGTCGTCGACTTCAAGAGCCAGTACAACATCCGCGTCGTCAACCTGTCGCTGGAGTCCACGACCCCCAGCTCCTACAAGACCGACCCGCTCGACGCGGCCGTCGAGTCCGCGTGGCTGAAGGGCCTCGTGGTCGTCGCCGCGGCCGGCAACCGGGGCACGGACGCGGACGCGGTGCAGTACGCGCCGGGCAACGACCCGTACGTCATCTCGGTCGGCGCCCTCGACGACCAGATGAGCCAGGCCGACGGCGACGACAGCCGCGCGGCGTGGTCGAGCCGCGGCGTCACCCAGGACGGCTTCTCCAAGCCGGAGATCCACGCCCCGGGCGCCCGCATCGTCTCCACGCTGGCCCCCGCCAGCGCGTTCGCGACGATGTGCCCGACCTGCATCGTGCAGGGGCAGATGATCCGCGCCGGCGGCACCTCGATGGCGGCGCCGATGGTCTCGGGCGCGGCGGCCCTGCTGCTGCAGAAGTACCCGAACCTGACGCCGAACCAGGTCAAGGGCGTCCTCACGGGCTCCTCGCGCCTGGTCAACAACCGCTTCCCGGCGCTGGACGTCTACGCGGCGATCAGGTCGGTGGCGGCGGGCAACGTCCCGGTTGCCAACCAGGGCCTGACCCCGAACACGCTGGTCAGCGCCGCCAGCGGCGACATCGACTACAGCCGCTCCTCTTGGAGCCGCTCCTCGTGGAGCTCGGCCGACTCCTCGCTCGGGCTGGATTTCGCCCGGTCGAGCTGGAGCCGTTCGAGCTGGAGCTCGACGAACAGCGACGGCGTGGAGGTCTCGCGCTCGAGCTGGAGCCGGTCGAGCTGGTCCACCAGCTGGACCAAGTAAGCCGGGAGGACAACGCGCCACGGACGGCGCCTCATAAAGGCCTCGCAGCCTCATCTCGAGCGCGGCCTAATATCGGAAGGGCACCGGCGGCCGCGCATGATGCGCGGCCGTTCGGCGTGCCGCAACCGCCATGCCCCTCCGCTCCTTCCTCTCCCATCTCGAGCACGATCCGACCGCCTCGCGGCTCGCCGACGAGGGCGGCTCCGCGTTCGTCTCGCAGTCGCTGCGGCCGTTCCTGCTGGCGGCGCTGGCCGACCGCGACGTCCGCCGCCCGACGGTCGTGGTGGCCGGCGACGACCGCTCGGCGCGCGACCTCGCGGCCGACCTGCGCTCGTGGCTGCGGCCGCGGCCCGTGCGCTTCTACCCGAGCCGCGGCGTCGCCTACGAGTCGCACCTGACGCCGCCGCCGCACCTGGTCGGCCTGCGCGTCGCGGCGCTCGACGCCCTGCTCGACACGCCCGAGGGCTCCGAGCAACCGGTCGTGGTGGTCTCCGCCGTGGCGCTGAGCGAGAAGGTGCCCGACCCGAAGCTTCGCCCGCACGGCTTCACGCTGAAGGTCGGCGAGCTGCTCGACCTCGACGAGGCCGCCGCCGACCTCGTGGCCGCGGGCTACGAGCGCGTCGACCAGGTCGACGATCGCGGCCAGTTCGCCGTCCGCGGCGGGCTGCTCGACGTCTACCCGGCGACGGAGGAGCGCGCCGTCCGCGTCGACCTCTTCGACGACGAGATCGAGTCGCTGCGCTGGTTCTCGACCTTCACCCAGCGCTCGCTCGGCGACGCCGATGCGGTCGAGATCGCGCCCGCCGCCGAGCTCGCCCCCGAGCACCGCGAGCTGGCCGAGATCGCCGCCCTGGAGAACCCCGACGAGCGCCCGGACGTCGCCGAGCTGCTGCCGGTCGGCGACTTCCGCGAGCTGCTCGACCTCGTCCCCGAGCGCGCGCAGGTGATCGTCGCGGCCGACGAGGACGTCGAGCCCGCGCTGCGCGACCACTGGGAGGACGTCTGCGCGGCCTTCCACGACACCGACGCGCACCACCTCTACGTCAAGCCCGACGGCATCCTGGCGGCGATCGGGCGCAACGCCTCCGTGCGGCTGTCCTCGATCAGCGGCTCGCAGGAGCTCGAGATCCGCGCCCAGGCGGCCGAGTTCGCCTCGCGCTCGCTGCGCGAGGCCGAGCCCGAGCTCGAGAAGCTCGTGCGCTCCGGCTACACGACGGTCGTCACGTGGCCGCAGCGCGGCGGGGCAGAGCGCGCCGCCTACAACCTCGGCCGCGCCAAGGCGAGCTTCGAGGAGGGCAACGAGCTCGTCTTCGTCGAGTCGACGCTGCGCGACGGCTTCGTCGCGCCCCAGCTCAAGCTCGCGGTCGTCCCCGAGCACCGGCTGATCCACCGCCGCAAGCGCGCGGGCGCGAGCGAGACCGGCCCCCGCCGCGGCCGCGGCCTGCTGCGCTCGTTCACCGACCTGCGCACCGGCGACATCGTCGTCCACGAGGACCACGGCATCGCGCGCTTCGCGGGCTTCGACACCAAGACGGTGGCCGGCGTCACGCGCGACTACCTCAACCTCGAGTACGCGGGCACCGACAAGGTCTTCCTGCCCGTAGACCAGCTCGCGAAGATCTCGCGCTACGTCGGCGCCGACGGCGCCCACCCGCCCCTGTCCAAGCTCGGTGGCACGCGCTGGGACAAGCTCAAGGCGCGCGCCCGCCGCGCCGCGCAGGAGCTCGCGGGCGAGCTGCTCAACCTCTACGCCGAGCGCAAGCGCCGCCGCGGCCACGCGTTCGAGCCCGACTCGGACTGGCTGCGCGAGTTCGAGGAGCACTTCCCCTACCGCGAGACGCCGGACCAGCGCGAGGCGATCGAGTCGGTCAAGGAGGACATGGAGTCCGAGCGCCCGATGGACCGGCTGATCTGCGGCGACGTCGGCTACGGCAAGACCGAGGTCGCGCTGCGCGCCGCCTTCAAGTCCGCCAACGCCGGCAAGCAGGTGCTGATGCTTGTGCCGACGACGATCCTCGCCCAGCAGCACTTCGGCACCTTCTCCGAGCGCCTGCGCGACTACCCCTTCACGATCGAGCACGTCTCTCGCTTCCGGCCCGCCGCCGAGCAGCGCGAGTCCGTCAAGCGCTTCTCCGAGGGCAAGGTCGACATCCT
>DATFQI010000183.1:0-7014 GCA_035264365.1 Solirubrobacteraceae bacterium | reverse complement strand
GACGAGATGGCGCGGGTGTTCGGCGCCCAGTGCGTGGTGCTGGCGATCGACGCCAAGCGGGCCGGCGACTCGTGGGAGGTGCACGTCGCCGGGGGACGCACGCCGACCGGCCGTGACGCGGTCGAGTGGGCGCGCGAGGGTGTGGAGCGCGGCGCAGGGGAGATCCTGCTGACTTCGATGGATCGCGACGGCACCCAGGACGGCTACGACACGGCGCTGCTGGCGGCGATCAGCGGGGCCGTCGACGTGCCGGTGATCGCCTCGGGCGGCGCCGGCGAGCCGCACCACCTCGTCGAGGGCGTGCAGGCGGGCGCGGACGCGGTCCTGTGCGCGTCGATCTTCCACTACGGGCGCTACTCGATCGCGCAGGTCAAGGACGCGCTGGCGGAGGCCGGCGTCCCCGTGCGCCCGATCGCCGCCTAGCCCGCGACCACCCAAACGGCACGGCCGCGGACGATCTCGCGGCCGTCGACGGTCAGGGAGCAGTCGGCGAACGAGAGCGTGCCGCCGACCCGCTCGACGCGCGTGCGGCTCTCGATCCAGTCGCCCGGCACCGCGGGCTTGAGGAAGTCGACGGTGAGCGAGACCGTGGCGCGGTCCTTTCCGTCGTCGGACTCGGCCTCGATAGCGCGGCCCATCGCGAAGTCCACGAACGTCGAGAGCAGTCCGCCCTGGACGGTCCCGCGGTGGTTGGTGTGGCGGTCGGAGACCCGCAGGCCGAAGACCCGGCCGTCGCCGTCCTCGCGCACGAGCACCGGCCCGATGAGCTCGAGGAACGGGCCCTGCGCGTCGTACGGCGCGAAGCCTTCGGGAGCGTCCATGCCCGGGAAGCTACGCGGGATCCGCTCCGGAGGACGCCGGCGCGACAATGCCGCGCCCATGGACTCGTTCCTGCTCGGGCTCTCCCTCGGCCTCGGCGCCGGCCTCGCGCCGGGGCCGCTGCTCGCGCTGGTGATCCGCTCGACGCTGCAGGACGGCGCCGCCGCGGGGGTCAGGGTCGCGTTCAGCCCCTTGGTGACCGACGTGCCGATCATCGCGATCGCCGTGCTGCTCGCCGCGTCGGGTGTTCTGGCTCACGGTCGGCGCCCCGATCCTGGCCAAGGGCGGCGCCGCCGACTCGGTGCTGTTCCTCGCCGCCTTCTACCTCCTGCTGATCGGCACGAAGGTCGTGCTCGCGATCGGCATCGGCGCCGGCCGCGACCGCCTGATGCAGGGCCGCGGCTACGCGATCCTGCTGCGCGCCTCCGCCGTGCTCCTGCTCGCGACGGGCGTCCTGCTCGCCGTGGACGGCGTGCGCGCATTGGGCTGACCCGGCCGCCCGCTTCAGCCGCCGCGGACGCGCAACTCGATCGCGGGCGCGGCGGCGAGCAGCATCGTCAGGCCGGCCCGCGGGTCGCGCGGCGAGGCGCGCTGCTCGCGCAGGACGATCGCGGAGTAGGGCTGGCCCGCGTCGATCGTCGGAGCGATCTCCTCCGCGACGGCGCGCGGCACCCAGCCGACCTGCAGACCGCCGGCGTGCACGGCGATCGCGTTCGGGTCGTGCTCGTTGCCGGGGTCGCGGCGCAGCTCGAGCGGGCTGCCCGGCTTCGCCGCATCGGAGGCGAGCGCCTCGCCGTGGAAGCGGGCGGCGCCCGCGACGCCGGCGATCCGCAGCCCGGCGGCGGCCAGCTCCGGCGCCTCGCGGCCCAGGAAGCGGCCGTCGGGCGCGACCGGCTGGAAGCCGGCGAGCCACACGATCCCGCCCTCGTCCGGATACCAGTAGCGCTCCTCGAGCTCGACCTCGACGATCATCACGCCCCAGCGTATGCGTCCGCCGGCCGTGACTATGCTGGCCGCGATGGGCAGGGGACTCCTGGCACTCGCCGCCACGCTGCTGGCCGCGACGCTCGCCGCCGACACCGCCGTCGCCAAGCGCGGCCCGTGCACGGAGGGTGCGAAGCGGCCGCGCTGCACGATCCAGAACGCGCGCACGATCTTCATCGCCGACGGCGACACGATCCGCGTCAGGCTCGCCGGGCGCACGCGCAACATCCGCTTCACGGGCATCAACGCGATGGAGCTCTCGCGCTACTCGAAGTACCCGAGCCGGCGCCGCGGCGCCTGCCACGGGCTGGAGGCGACGTCGTTCGTCGAGCGCGCCGTCAAGCGCTCGCGCTGGAAGGTCCGGCTGGTCGCGCAGAAGCTCTCGAGCCGCGCCGAGAAGCGCCTGCGCCGGTCCGTCTGGGTCAAGCAGGGCGGCCGCTGGCGCGACCTCGCGAAGCTCGAGCTGCAGGCCGGCCTGGCACTGTGGCTGCCCAACCACGTCGAGAACGCGCACAACCGCGAGTACGCGCTGCTCGCCCAGAAGGCCGCCGCCGCGCGCAAGGGCCTCTACGACCCCGGCGCCTGCGGCGCCGGCCCCGACCAGGACCTGCCGATCACCGTCACCGTCAACTGGGACGCCGACGGCAACGATGCGGGCAACCTGAACGGGGAGTGGGTCGACATCCACAACGGCGGCGGGCGCGAGCTGCGCCTCGGCGGCTGGTGGGTGCGCGACTCGTTCCTGCGCTTCGGCCAGGACCGCACGCCGGGCTACCGCCTCCCGGGCTCCACGGTCGTGCCCCCCGGCGAGACGCTGCGCCTGCGCGTCGGCTGCGGCGCCGCGAACGCGCTCACGCAGCACTGGTGCCTGAAGGAGTCGGCGTTCGAGAACGTCTCCTCGGGATTCGGGACGATGGGCGACGGCGCCTACCTGTTCGACCCGCAGGGCGACCTGCGGGCCTGGGAGATCTACCCGTGCCTGGTCGCCTGCAGCGACCCGCTGGCCGGCAAGGTCGCGCTGTCGGTCCAGCCGCGCGGGCGCGAGTCGATCTCGATCGCCAACACCAGCGGCGGCCCCGTCGACCTCGGCGGGCACGTGCTGAAGCTGCACAACGCCGGCAAGCCCGACCAGTTCGTCTTCGGCTACCCGTTCAAGCTGGGCACCGTGCTGCAGGCGGGCGAGACGATGGCGATCGACCCCGGCGGGGACCCGGGCGATGACACGCGGCTGCTGCGCCATGTCGGCCGCGGCACGTTCGTGCTCGCCGACGGCAAGGGCGTGGTGAGCCTGCGCACGACCGACGACCTCGTCACGGAGTGCCAGGACTGGGGCGTGGCGTCGTGCCGGTGAGCCTGCGCGAGAAGCTCGAGGCGGGCGGCCCGGCGATCGGCCTGTGGGCATCTATCCCGTCCGCGCTGACCGCCGAGGCGGCGGCGCTCGCCGGGCCCGACTACGTGGTCGCCGACCAGCAGCACGGCGCGCTCGATCCAGCGACCCTGATGTCGATGCTCAGCGCGATCGCCGGCGCCGGCGTCCCGCCGCTGGTGCGCGTGGCCCGCAACGAGCCGTTCGCGATCGGGCAGGCGCTCGATCTCGGGGCGCACGGCGTGATCGTGCCGATGGTCGAGAGCGCGGAGGAGGCGGCCCACGCCGTCTCGGCGTGCCGCTACGCGCCCGCGGGCACCCGCTCGTTCGGCGCGCTGCGCGCCGGAGCGGGGGAGCGGCCGCTGTGCCTGGTGATGATCGAGACGCGCGCCGGGCTCGAGAACGCGGCCGCGATCGCCGCCACGCCGGGCCTCGACGGGGTCTACGTCGGCCCGTCGGACCTCGCGCTCTCGCTCGGGTTGCAGCCCACGATCCGGCTCGAGCACCCGCCGGTGCTCGAGGCACTCGCCGTCGTCCACGCGAGCTGCGCGGACTCGGGCGTGATCGCCGGCGTCCACTGCCTGGCGGCCGAGGACGTGCCGGCGCAGGCCGAGCGCTTCGCGATGGTCACCGCCGGCGGCGACACGCTGCTGCTGCAGGCCGCCACCGCCGCAGCGCTGCGAACCGCCCGCGGCGGCTAGTCCGACGCCCCGCGCACGGCCATCGCGACCGCGGACGGGACCGTGCCGCGCGCGACCGCCAGCTCCAGCAGCGGGGCGAGCCGCGACCGCTCGCGCCTCAGCAGGTGCCCGGCGGCGGTGCCGGCGTCGGCGAGCGCTTCGGCCACGCCCTCCGCGGCGCCCGTCTCGTCGCCGTCGCGCGAGCGCAGCCAGGCCCGCAGGGCGAGCAGCCGCGCGCAGGTCGCGCCCTCGGGGGCGGAGGCGAGCGCCTGGCCGAGCAGGTCTCGGGCGAAGGCGGCCTCGCCGGCGTCGGCGATCACGGGCGCGAGCAGCGCCGCGCTGCGCGCGCGGCCGCGCCAGACCGTCATCGCGCCGCCGTCGAGCGCGCGCTGCGCCTCGGCGAGGGCCCGCTCGTGCTCCCCACGGCCGGCGGCGATCGTCGCGCGCGTGATCTGGACGTCGCCCGCGTACCAGCCGGCGCCGGTGCCCTCGAGCCCGGCCAGCTCGGCCTCCGCCTCCTCGAGCCGCCCCGCGCGCGCGTGCAGGCCGGCGGCGAGCCGGCGCCCGATGTCCTCGACGTGGCCGCCGAGCGCCCTGCGGGCCGCCACGTCCCGGGCGCGGCCGATCGTCGCGAGCGCCGCCTCGTCCTCGCCGCGCTCCTCCTCGATGGCGGCCTGCATGGCGAGCACGTAGGCGAGCCGGCCGAACGGGTCAGCGCGCTCGAGCGCCGCGACCGCGCCGCGGACCCGTCGCAGCGCGGCGTCGTGGCCGCCGCGCACGACGTCGACCCAGGTCGCGCGGAAGGCGTCCGCGAACGGGGCGAAAAGCTCGCCGTGCGGGAGCGCGACGGCGCGCTCGAAGTTCGCGACGGCGTCGTCGAACGAGCCCAGGGCCGCCTCGGCGGCCGCGGCGACGATCCCCGTCATCGGCGCCGCGGGCACGCCGGCCGTCTCGAAGCCCCTGGCGAGCGGCAGCACGGCATCGAAGCGCTCCGCGATCGCCAGCGCGTCGGCGAGCGCCAGCCGCGTCGCCCATGCCTGGCGGATGTCGCCGCGTGCCTCGAAGCCCAAGATCGCGGCGCGCAGCGGCTCGTCGGCGTCGAGCGGCCGGCCGCCGGCGACGGCGAGGCGCCCCTCGAGCGCACGCAGCTCGGGCGCCATGCGCTCCGGGCCGCGGATCCGGCCGAGCCAGCGCTCGACCGTCGCGGGCGCCGTCTCGAGCAACGCCTCGGCGTGGCGCGCGACCGCGGCGGCCGCGCGCTCGGGCACCTCGAGCCAGTGCTCGACGGCCTCGGCGCCGCGGCCGGCAGCGTCCAGCCCGGCGGCGACGCGTCCGTGCAGCAGCTCGCGGTAGCCGCCCGGCCGCTCGAGCTCGAGCCGCCGCACCAGCAGCGCCCGCACGAACGGATGCAGCACGACCGCGCCCGCCTGCTCGCGCTGCGGGATCCCGCTGCGGCGCACGACCTGCACGAACCCGTCGGGGAGCTCGAGCGCGCGCGCGACGGCCGCGTCGAGCTCCGGCGCCAGCGCCGCGTCGACGAGGCCCTCGCGAACGGCGGGCGAGAGCTGGTCCAGCAGCGCGGCCGCCAGGTCGTCGTCGCTCGCCGTGCCGGACGGCGGGACGCGCCGCGTGCGGGCGGCGATCGCGACCAGCAGCGGTCGGCCGGCGGTCGCCGACCAGACGGACTCGGCCGCGGGCGGCGGCGGGCCGAGCAGCGCCGCCACCTCCCGGTGGGTGAACGCGAGATGGGCGGGCTCGAGCTCGCCGAAGCCGTCGAGCGGCAGCGCGCTGCTGCCGGCGACCGCGATCCGGAGTTCCGGAGCCGCCGTCGCGGCGAGCGTGCGCAGGATCTCCACGGCGTCGCCGGCGCCCGCGAGGTGCTCGGCGTCGTCGACAGCGATCGCCAGCGGCTCCCCGCCCAGGCCCCGCTCGAGCTCGGCAACCAGCGCGCGGGCCGCCCGCGGCGCGGGGATCGGCTCGGTCGCGCCGGCAAGGATCCCGGGGAGGTCGCCGGCGGCGTCCGGCGCCGCGCCGGCGACCGCGGCCACCAGCCGGACGACGAGCCGACCGGGATCGGCGTCCGCGGGCGTGCAGCGCAGCCAGGCCACTGGCCCGCCGCGCAGCGCCAGCGCGTCCTCGAGCGCGTAGGTCTTGCCCGCGCCGGGTGGCGCCGCGATCTGCACGTGGCCGCGCTCGATCGCCGCCGCGAGCCGCTGGGCGAGCAGCGGCCGTTGGAGCCGCTTCACCTCGCGCTCGGCCGGCACCGGCCAACCCTAACCCGCCAAGATGCTGCGCCGTGGAGCTGCTGGAGCTGATGGCCCGCGCGCCCGGCGCGCCCGCCGTGCTGGACGCGCTCGGCGACGAGCCGGGCGTGCACGTCGTGGGCGGGGCCGTGCGCGACGCGCTGCTGGGCGCCGTGCCGCGCGAGCTCGACGTCGTCGTCGAGGGCGACGCGGCGCCCGTCGCCCGTCGCGCGGCGGAGCGGCTCGGGGGCGACGTGATCGTCCACGAGCGCTTCGGCACGGCCACGGTGCGGGCCGAGGCGGCGACGTTCGACGTGGTCAGCGCTCGCACCGAGACCTACGCGCACCCGGGTGCGCTGCCCGACGTCACGCCGGGCGCGAGCATCGAGCAGGACCTCGCGCGGCGCGACTTCACGGTCAACGCGATCGCCCTGCGGCTGGCGGACGGCGCGCTCATCGAGTGGCCCGGCGCCCGGGAGGATCTCGGCGCCGGCGTGCTCCGCGTGCTGCACGAACGCTCGTTCGAGGACGACCCGACGCGGCTGCTGCGCATGGCGCGTTACGGCGCACGGCTCGGGTTCGAGCCCGATCCGGAGACAGACGCGCTCGCCGCCGCGGCGACCGTCGAGACCGTCTCGGGAGGCCGGCTCGGCGCCGAGCTGCGGCTGCTGCTGCGCGAGCCCCAGCCCGCGGCGCTGCTGGCCCTGGAGCGCCACGGCCTCGGCCGCGCGGTCGTGCACCCGTACTTCCATGCCGGCGGGCCGCTGATCGAGCGGGCGCTCGCGATGACCCCGCCGGACGCCCGCACCGACCTCGTGGCGCTCGCCACGACGCTCGTGGGCGCGCCGGCGACCGCCCACGACCTGAGCGCGGCGCTCGACCGCCTGGAGTTCGACGCGCGCTCGCGCGGGATCATCGCGAA
>DATFQI010000182.1:0-3959 GCA_035264365.1 Solirubrobacteraceae bacterium | reverse complement strand
CTCCGCCTGCACGAACACGCTGCCCGTCCACCGGCTCGCGATGCCGCCCGGCGAGGTGGTCGAGGCGCCCGCGGCCTACGTGCGGGCGCTCGACCTCTCGGTCGTGCGGCTCGACCAGACCTACCGGCGGCGCGACGACCGGCGCTACGACTACACCTCGGAGGGCGGGAGCTTCCAGGCCCTGCTCTCCTACGACGAGGCCGGCCTGATCGTCGACTATCCCGGCATCGCCGTCCGCCACGCCTGAGCGGGCCGCGGGCGGAGCTAGGATCGCTGGCGTGCACCCGATCCGGCTCAACCACGCCACGGGCGTTCCGGTCTTCCAGCAGATCGTCGAGCAGGTCACCTACATGATCGAGACCGGCCAGCTCGACGACGGGGATCAGCTGCCCAGCAGCCGGATGCTGGCCGACAATCTGCACGTGAACCGCAACACGGTCGCGCGCGCCTACGGCGAGCTCGGCAAGCGGGGGCTGGTGAGCAGCCAGGGGCGGCGCGGCATGGTCGTGCGCGACTCGGGCCGCGCCCGCGAGCGGATGGCCGCGCGCGAGAGCGCCCACACCGTGCTCGCCAGCGCGGTGGCGCGCTGCCTCGAGCTCGGCCTTCCGCCGGAGGAGATCGCCTCGCTCGCCTATCAGCAGAGCCTTCACGCGAAGCGCACTGAGGTGCAGCTCGCGTTCGTGGAGTGCAACCGCGAGCGCGCCGACGCGCTGGCCGCCGACCTGGCCGAGGCGATCGAGGCGCCGATCCGGCCGCTCGTCCTCGACGAGATCGTGCCCGGCGACGTCCACGGCTCCGACCTCGTCGTGACGACCTTCTACCACCTGGCCGAGGTCCGCAAGGCGGTCCGCGAGCTGGCCCCGGAGGCGCCTCCGGAGGTGCTCGGGATCGTCATCGGCCCGCACGTGCGCACGCTCGTGCGGCTGAGCCAGATCCCGCGCGGCGAGCGGATCGGGATCTACTACACGACCGAGGAGCAGGCGGAGGGGATCCGCGGGTCGCTCGCCGACACCGGCTTCGACAAGGTCGACGTGATCACGGGCCCCGACGATCCGGCGATCGCCGGCTGCGCCGTCGTGATCGTGCCGAGCGAGGCGCCCGAGCTCGGCGAGCGGATCCGCGGCGTCGCCCCGCTCGTCGAGTACGGCAACGTGCTCGACGCAGGCTCGATCCGGGCCGTGTCGGAGCTCGTCGACGAGGTCCGCGAGCGCAAGGGGCAGCTGACGGCCAACGGCTCCGCGCCGCGGCCCGTCGGCTAGGCGGCGGCCCGGACCCGATCCTCGATGTAGGCGATGATGTCGGCGGTCCGGGAGCCCGGGCCGAACACCTCGCTGACGCCGGCGCTCTTCAGGTGCTCCGCGTCGTCGTCGGGGATCGTGCCACCGACGAGGAACAGCACGTCCTCGCGGTCGTTCTCGCGCAGCATCCGGCAGAGGTCGATCGCGTACTCCATGTGCGCGCCGGACAGGCTCGAGAGCCCGAGCACCGCGGCGTCCTCCTGGATCACGGCGCGCAGGATCGACTCCGGCGTCTGGAAGATGCCGGTGTAGACGACCTCCATCCCGGCGTCGCGCAGCGCGCGGGCGACGACCTTCGCGCCGCGGTCGTGGCCGTCGAGGCCCGGCTTGGCGACCACGACCTTGATCGGCGGCGCCTCGTTCGTGAAGTCCGTCATGGGTTCCCTTTCGTGACCTAGAAGACCGTCGAGGGCCGGTACTCGCCCCACACCGAGCGCAGCACGTCGCAGATCTCGCCGACGGTCGCCCGCGCTCGCACCGCCTCCTCGATCAGCGGCATGCGGTTGTGCTGCAGGTCGCCGGCGACGGCCTCCAGCGCGCGCAGCGCGTCCGCGACCCGCCGCTCCTCGCGTGAGCGCTTGACGTCCGCCAGCCGCTGCATCTGGCGCTCGGCCACGCCCGGGTCGTTCTTGAACAGCTCGATCCCGGTCGAGTTGTCGTCGTCGGCGAACGCGTTGACCCCGACGGTCACCCGCTCGTCGCGCTCGAGCGCGAGCTGCTGCTCCCACGCGGAGTCCGCGATCAGCTGGTTTGCGTAGCCCGACTCGACCGCCGCGATCATCCCGCCCATGTCGTCGATCCGGCCGATCAGCTCGACCGCCTCCTCCTCGATCCGGCTCGTCAGCGACTCGACGTAGTAGGAGCCGCCGAGCGGGTCGACGACGTCGGCGGCGCCGCTCTCGTGGAGGATGATCTGCTGGGTCCGGACGGCGATCTTGATCGCGGCCTCGGAGGGGATCGCGAACGCCTCGTCGAGCGAGTTGGTGTGCAGCGACTGGGTGCCGCCGAACACCGCGGCGAGCGCCTGGATGGCGGTGCGCGCGACGTTGTTGACCGGCTGCTGTGCGGTCAGCGACACGCCGGAGGTCTGGCAGTGGGCGCGCATCAGCCACGAGCGCGGGTCGCTGCAGTTGAGGCGCTCGCGCATCAGCCGCGCCCACAGCCGGCGGGCGGCGCGCAGCTTGGAGACCTCCTCGAGGAAGTCGTTGTGGACGTTCCAGAAGAACGACACGCGCGGCGCGAGGCGGTCGGGGTCGATGCCCCGCTCGCGGGCGTGCTCGAGGTAGCAGAGCGCGCCGGCGATCGTCAGCGCGACCTCCTGCACCGCGGTCGCCCCCGCGTCGCGGATGTGGTACCCGCACGCGTTGAGCGGGTTGAAGCGCGGCATGACCTCGGCGCCGTACTCCATCGTGTCGACGACGAGCTCGACCGACGGCACCGGCGGGAAGATGAACTCGTTCTGGGCCGTGTACTCCTTGAGGATGTCGTTCTGGGTGGTGCCGGTCAGCTGAGTCCCTGCGATCCCGCGCTCGTCCGCGACGACGCGGTACATCGCGAGCAGCACCGCCGCCGGGGCGTTGATGGTCAGCGACGTCGAGACGTCCTCGAGCGGGATGCCGTCGAACAGCGCGTGCATGTCGACGACCGTGTCGACCGCGACGCCGATCTTGCCGATCTCGCGCCGGTAGACGTCGTGGTCTGAGTCGTAGCCCAGCAGCGTGGGCAGGTCGAAGTCGGTCGAGAGCCCGGTCTCGCCGTGGGCGAGCAGGTACTTGAAGCGGCCGTTGGTGTCCTCGGCCTGGCCGAAGCCCGCCACCTGGCGGATCGTCCACGGCCGGCCGCGGTACATGCTCGCGTGCGGGCCGCGCGTGTAGGGGTACTCGCCGGGAAGCCCGATGTCGCGCAGCGGGTCGATGCCCTCGACGTCGGCCGGTGTGTAGACGTCGTCGATCGGGATCCCCGACAGCGTCGTCGGCTGCTCGCGCCGCGGGGGAAGGCGCTCGTAGTCGCGCGCCAACCGCTCCTCGCGCCAGCGCCGCACGCGCTCGGTGTCGAGCACCTCCTCGTCTACGTGGTCCATCGCCGCGCCGCCTCCTCCAGGATCTCCTTGACTGCGGTGTTCAGGTCCGGGCTGGGATCGCCGATCCGCGCCGCGCACGCGCGCGTGAACGCCTCGGCGATCAGCGCCGCCTCGCGCGCCCGCTTGCGGACTCGCAGCCCGGCGAGGTCACCGTTGCCGGCGAGCGTGCTCCAGCGCGCGTCGAACAGCGCGCGCAGCTCCTCGACGCCGGTGCCCTCGGTGGCGACCGTCGTGGCGATCGGCAGCTGGCGGCCCAGCGTCAGGCGCAGGTGCTTGACCGTCTCCGGCGTGCCGGGCCGGTCGGCCATGTTGACGACGACCATGTCGGCGACCTCCATCAGCCCGGCCTTGATCGCCTGCACGGCGTCGCCCAGGCCGGGCACCGTGACGAGCGCGATCGTGTCCGCCAGCTCGGCGATCGCGACCTCGGTCTGGCCGGCGCCGACGGTCTCGATCAGGATCACGTCGAACGAGCCGGTGAGCTCGAGCAGGCGGGCGACGTTGCGCGTCGCGCCGGCGATCGCCCCATGCGAGCCGCGACTGGCGAGGCTGCGCACGAAGACGTCGTCGCGGCCGAGCAG
>DATFQI010000181.1:0-3089 GCA_035264365.1 Solirubrobacteraceae bacterium | reverse complement strand
GGAACAGGAAGTACACGATCACGTTGAGCGCGATCAGGACGACGGTGACGACCGGGAAGCGGTCGGTCGGGATGTTGTCCTTGAGCGGGAACACGGACCCGGCGGAGGCTAGCCGCTCGCGCGGAGGGTGAGCTAGGCCGTGGCGGCGACCGGGCCGACGCCCGGGCGGTCCTGCTTGACGTGCTCGTCGGCGTGGTAGCTGGAGCGCACCAGCGGGCCGGCGGCGATGTGCTCGAAGCCGAGCTCGTAGGCCGCGGTCTCAAGCGCCTTGAACTCGTCCGGGTGCCAGTAGCGCACCACCGGCAGGTGGCGCTCGGTCGGGCGCAGGTACTGGCCGACCGTGAGCACCTGGACGCCCTTGGCGCGCAGCTGGCCGAACGCGTCGACCATCTCCTCGTGCGTCTCGCCGAGGCCGACCATCAGGCCGGACTTGGTGACGACGTCGTCGCCGCCCATCGCCTTGGCGTTCTCGAGCACGCGCAGCGAGCGCTCCCAGGTGGAGCCGCGGCGGGCCACCGGGTACAGCCGCGGCGCGACCTCGACGTTGTGGTTGAAGACGTCGGGGCGCTCGGCGATCACCTTCGCCAGCGGCATCTCCTGGCCCTGGAAGTCCGGCGTCAGCAGCTCGATCTTGCAGCCCGGTGCCTGGCGGCGGATCTGGCGGACGACGCCGACGAAGGCGCTCGCGCCCTTGTCGGGCAGATCGTCGCGGTCGACGCTCGTGATCACCGCGTGGCGCAGCCCCATGCGCGCGACCGAGCGCGCGACGCGGGCCGGCTCGAGCGGGTCGTTCCAGGTCGGCTTGCCCGTCTTGACGTTGCAGAAGCCGCAGCGGCGCGTGCAGGTGTCGCCGAGGATCATGAACGTGGCCGTGCCGCGCTCCCAGCACTCGCCCATGTTCGGGCAAGCGGCCTCCTGGCAGACCGTGTGCAGGCCCTCGGACTTGATCATCGAGTTGAGCTCGCGCAGCTTCGGGCCGCCCGGGAGCGGCACCTTGAACCACGCGGGCTTGCGGCCGCGGAACGGCTGCGTGTCCGGCCCGAGCACCTTCGTGACGTCCATCCCGCCCGGGTTGGCGCGGGAGCGCGTCTGGTGGATGCGCAGCGGGGCCTCGCTCACGCGTCCAGCGTACCGAGCGCGGTGGGCGCGCCCGCGCCCACGGCGGCGCGGCGCGGCGCGGCGGTGGCGATCCCGAGCCGCTCCGGCGAGATCAGCCGCTGGCGGCGGCCGAACGCCTGCGCGAAGCGGTACGCCATGCGCTTGCGGAAGCACGCCACGCCCTCGGGCGAGCCCTCCTGCGCGACCGAGGTCATCGTTACCGACGGCAGGCCGCAGGCTACGACCCAGGTGAAGGGGGCGAGGTCGTTGTCGACGTTGACCGCGAAGCCGTGCGCCGAGACGCCGCGCGAGACGTGGATCCCGATCGAGGCGATCTTGCGCTCGCCAGCCCACACGCCCGTCCACTCGCGGCCCTCGTGCGAGCGCGGGCGGGCGGTGACGCCCGCCTCGCCGAGCGCCTCGACGATCGCGCCCTCCATCGCCGCCACGAAGGCCGGCACGTCGCCGACCCGCATGATCGGGTAGCCGACCAGCTGGCCGGGGCCGTGGTAGGTGAGCTTTCCGCCGCGCTGGGTCTTGACGACGTCGATGCCCTGGGCGCGGCACCAGTCCTCGCCGAGCCCCAGATCGCCGGGCTCCGAGCGGCGGCCGAGCGTATACACCGGATCGTGCTCGAGCAGCAGCAGGACCTCGCCGAGCTCGCCTTCCTGCACGCGCGAGCGCAGGCGCTCCTGGATCTCCACGCCCTCCTCGTAGGGGACGCGGCCGAGGTGGCAGACGAGCAGGTCGCTCACGACACCTCAGATGGTAGGCAGTCTGCCCGGCCGGGAGCCCCCGAGAGGGCTCCCGACCGGGTGTCCGTCAGACCTGCCCCTTAGATCGGCCAGGTCTCCAACTTCTTTCGCAGACTCGACAAGAACTGGGCGGCGAGGGCGCCGTCGAGCGCCCGGTGGTCCCAGCTCATGCAGAGGTACATCATCGAGCGGATCGCGATCGAGTCGTTGCCGAGCTCGTCCGTGACCACCACGGGCCGCTTGACGACGGCCTCGGTGTCGAGGATCGCGACCTGCGGCTGGTTGATCACCGGCGTGGCCAGGATCGAGCCGTAGCCGCCCGGGTTGGTGATCGTGAACGAGCCGCCCTGGACCTCGTCCGGCGTGAGCTGGTTGGCCCGGGCGCGGCGCGCGATGTCCTTGATCCGCTTCGCCAGGCCCTCGACGCTGAGGTCCTGCGCATCCCGGATGACCGGGACGATCAGGCCGCCCTGGCCGAGCGAGACCGCCACCCCGAGGTGCACGCCCTCGTAGGTGGTGAACGTCTCGCCCTCGAGCGTGGCGTTCAGCTGCGGGTGCTCGGCCAGCGCCTCGACCGTCGCGCGCGCGATGTACGCGAGGCCCGTCAGGCCCTGCTGCTTGCGCAGCGCCTCGACGCGGGTCATGTCGACCTCGACGATCGTGGTGCAGGTCGCGGCGGTGTCCAGCGAGGCCTTCATGTGGCGCCCGATCGACTGCCGCATGCGCGAGAGCGGGCCGCTCGAGCCCGCCGGCATGTCCACTGCGGCAACCGGAGCGGGAGCCGGCGCCGGCGCCGCGGCCTCCTGCGGCGCGGCGGCCTCCTCCGGGCGTCCGAGCCGCGACTTCGGCTTGCGCGGGGCGGCCGGCGCGTCGGGCCGGTAGGGCGATTCGATGTGCATCGGCGGCTCCGTGCCGCCGCCGCCGTTCTCCATGTACGCGAGCACGTCCTGCTTGCGCACGCGGCCGCCGCGGCCCGTGCCCTCGACCTGCTCGAGGTCGATCTCGTGCTCGGCGGCGATCCGCATCACGACCGGCGAGTAGCGGCGCGAGCCGCTGCGGCGCGCCGCCGGTGTGCCGCGCTGGGCGGTCCCGGCGTGCGTGTCGGCCGTGTCGCCCTGCAGCTCGCCGGCGTGGCCCTCGGACTCCATCGCGACGTCTGCCTCGCTCGTGCCCTTGCTGGCCGCGCTGTCGGACTCGGAGGCGTGCGCCTCGCCGGGCTTGGCGTCGGTGGCGATC
>DATFQI010000180.1:0-9309 GCA_035264365.1 Solirubrobacteraceae bacterium | reverse complement strand
CCGGCCTGCTCGAGCTCGACCTTGCGCATCGCGGCCTCGAGCATCGCCTTCTTCTGCTCGCCGCCCTCGCCGGCGGACAGGAAGCCCTCCATGCCGGCCTTGAGCTTCTCCCAGATCCGCGGGACCGCGAAGAACCAGGTGGGCTTGACGGTCGGCAGGTAGCCGACGACCTCGCGCGGGTTCGGGCAGGTCGTGATCGTCATCGCGTAGACGATCGGCAGGTAGTGGTGGGCCATCCGCTCCGCGATGTGCGCGCTCGGCAGCCACGAGATGACCTTCGAGCCGTCGGGGAAGCGGATCAGCTGCTCGACGCCCCTGGTGGCCGCCATCAGGTTGCGGTGCACGAGCTGGACGCCCTTCGGCGGGCCGGTGGTGCCTGACGTGTAGATCAGCGTGATCAGGTCCTCGGGCTCGACCGCGCGCCAGGCGGCCTCGACGTCGAGGTCGGACTCCGTGGCCTCGAGGTCGGCCCAGGCGAGGGTGCCGTCGACGCCGCCCTCCAGCAGGATCAGGTGCTCGAGCTCCGGCAGCTCGGACCGCGCGCCCTGGAACTGGCCCAGGAACACCTCCTCGACGATCGCCACGCGCGCCTTGGCATCGCCCACGACGTAGGCGATCTGCTCGGGCGAGGAGGTGGCGTAGATCGAGAACGGGGTCGCGCCCAGCGTCATCACCGCGAGGTCGGCGACGTGGAACTCCGGCCGGTTGGCCAGCATCAGCGCCACGGTGTCGCCGCGGCGAACCCCGAGCTCGTGCAGGCCGCGGGCGAGCGCGTCGACGCGGTCGCGCAGCTCGCTCCAGGTGAGCGACACCTCGTCGTCCTTGGTGCGGACGGCGACGCGGTCGGGATGGTCCTCGGCCGTGATCCGAAAGGCCTCGGCGATCGTGGCGGCGCCGATGGCGCGCGACGACGCCTCGGCGGCAGTGGTGGCACCCATGGCCGGGAACCTACAACCCCGGATGAACGGCCGCTAATCGGGCGCTCATCCGTGCGTCAGCGCGGCAAGTTGAAGCCCTCGCCCATCAGCCGGCCGAGGTCGTTCGTGAAGCCGATCGCGAACAGCACCATCACCAGCGCGAAGCCGACGAAGCCGGCCCGCTCCATCACGCTGAACGGGATCGCCCGGCCGCGGACCTTCTCGGCCAGCGCCCAGAAGATGTGCCCGCCGTCGAGCGGCAGGAACGGGAACAGGTTGATGACGCCCAGCGACAGGGAGATGATCGCCAGCAGGAACAGCGCCTGGGTCGTGCTCACCTCGATCGACTGCCGCGTCGTCTCGTAGGAGCCGACCACGCCGGAGATCTCCTTGCGCTTCTCGGCCTGGAAGATGCCCGCGAGCGTGGTCACGGTGGCCGACGTGACCTCCCACATCGTTTTGACGCTCAGCTCCGACGCGCGCCCCGGTCCGGCCGGGTACTCGGTGCCGCCGAACGTGAAGCCGAGCAACGGCCGCTCGCGGGCCTCGTCGTAGACCGGCGTCGCGCGCACGGTGCGCAGCTGGCCGTCGCGGCGGACCTGCAGCGTCACGGGCTCCGTGGCGCGGCAGCCGGGCCCGTTCTCCGTGCACTTGTGGGTGGCGATCTGGTCGGCGATCGAGCTGTTCTGCTCGCGCAGCGTGTCGCCCGCCGGGCGCTTGCCGTCGACGGAGACGAGCTCGTCGCCGGGGCGCAGCGCCTGCGCGGCGGGCGAGCCGGCCGTCACCGACGCCACGCGCGACGGCGGCTCCTCGGTGCCGTTGACCCAGAAGATCCCGGCCAGCAGCAGGAACGCGATCAGGATGTTGACCGCCGGCCCGGCCGAGATCACGACGACCCGCTTCCACACGGGCTGGCGGAAGTAGGCGCGGTGGGCGACCTCCGGCGGGATCTCCTCCGCCGGGTTCATGCCGGTGATCTTCACGTAGCCGCCGAGCGGGATCGAGCCGATCGCGTACTCGGTCTCGCCGCGCTTGTGGCGCGCCCACAGCGGCGGGAAGAACAGCGCGAACCGCTCCACGCGCATCCCGACCGCCTTCGCGGCCGCGAAGTGGCCGGCCTCGTGCAGGATGATCAGGGCCGCGAAGCCCAGGAACGCCAGCAGCCAGCTCACGCCGCGAGCGCTCCGACCAACTCCGAGGCGACGGCGCGCGCGTCGCCATCGGCCTGGTAGAGCGAGTCGAACGAGTGCACGCCGGCCGGCGGGACGCGCGCGAGCGTCTGCTCGATCACCGCGGGGATGCCCATGAACGGCAGCCGCCCGCCCAGGAACGCGTGGACCGCGATCTCGTTGGCCGCATTGAGCACGCACGGGCCGGTGCCGCCGGCGATCGCGGCCTCGCGCGCCAGCCGCAGGCACGGGAACGCGTCGAGGTCGGGCGGCTCGAAGGTGAGCGCGCCGACCTGCGCGAGGTCCAGGCGCGGCACGGGCACGTCGACCCGCTCCGGGTGGTGCAGCGCGTAGGCGATCGGCACGCGCATGTCCGGGTGGCCGAGGTGCGCGAGGCTCGCCCCGTCGGAGAGCGCGACCACCGCGTGCACGATCGACTGCGGGTGCACGACGACGTCGATGCGGTCGTACGGCGTCCCGAACAGGTGGTGGGCCTCGATCACCTCGAGACCCTTGTTCATGAGGGTCGCCGAGTCGATCGTGATCTTGCCGCCCATCGCCCACGTGGGGTGCTGGAGCGCCTGCTCGACGGTCACGTCCTCGAGCTCGGCGCGGGAGCGACCGCGGAACGGGCCGCCGGAGGCGGTCACGACGAGCCGCTCGACGCTGCCCGCGCGCTCGCCCGCGATCAGCTGGTGCAGCGCGGAATGCTCGGAGTCGACCGGGATCAGCTGCGCGCCGGTGGCCTCCGCGAGCGCGGTGACGAGGTCGCCGCCGACGACGAGCGACTCCTTGTTGGCGAGCGCGACGTCGATGCCCTCGGTGAGCGCGACGATCGTCGGACCGAGGCCGGCGGAGCCGACGATCGCGTTGAGCACGAGGTCGGCCTCGGACTCCGCGACCAGGCGCACGAGGCCCTCGGGCCCGGCGAGCACCTCCCCGCCGGTCCACGACTCGCCGGCGCGGGCCGCGGCGTCAGGGTCCGAGAGCGCGATCCGCCGCACGCCGTGCGTGGAGGCCTGCTCGACGAGCTCCTCGTGCGCGGTTCCGGCCGACAACCCGACCAGCTCGAACTCGTCCGCCGCGCGCTCGACGACGTCGAGCGCCTGCGTACCGATCGAGCCCGTGGAGCCGAGGATGAGGAGCCGCCGCACGGGAGCCCATTGTGGCAGGGGTCCTCAGCGGTGGATAAGCCGCGACGGGCTCGTGCCCGCCAGCCGCGCCACCTCGTGCGCGAGGTGCGGCTGATCTGCGTAGCCCGCATCGAGCGCCGCGCGGGCGAGGTCGTCGCGCGGGCCGGCGAGGAAGCGGCGGAAGCGCAGCACGCGCTGGAGCGTCTTCGGGCCATAGCCCGCGGCGGCGTGGAAGCGGCGCCGAAGCTGGCGCTCGGACAGCCCGATCTCGCGGGCCAGCGCCTCGACGCGCGCGGCCGGATCGGCGAGCCGCGCTACGGCCGCCGCGACCGCCGGATCGCCGGGGTGCGCGGCGAGCCTCCGCGCGACGCGCTCCAGCCGCGCGGCCGCCTCGCGCGGCGCCAGGTCGCCGTGCAGCTCGCGCGCGAGCGCCGGGTCCAGCTCCGCCAGGTCCACACGGAGGTCGCGCACCTCGCTCAGCGGCAGCCCGAGCACGGGTCCGCCGGCGCCCGGCCGGAAGCGGATCCCGAGCAGCACCGCCCCGGGCGCGCTCTGCACCGGCGCCGGCCCCGTGTCGGGTCCGGCCACGAACGCGCCGCGCCCCGGCGTCCAGATCAGATCCGAGCAGGCGTCCGGCAGCACGTCGGTCCGCTCGCCCTCCTCCCCCGCGACCCGCACCCACAGGCACGCGAGCGCACCCTCGGCCCGCCGCTCCCGATACCCCACCCCCGTAGGGGTCAGATCTTGCATTCCATCATTCCGTTTTCCGGTTTGCTGGATTGCAAGATCTGACCCCGATCGATCAAGAGAGCGCCAGCCAGACGTAGTAGCCGGCGACGAGCGTGAAGAACGCGGCGTCGAGGCGATCGAGCGCGCCGCCGTGGGCCCCGAAGGCCTTGCCGGTGTCCTTGACGCCGGAGTCGCGCTTGACCTGCGACTCGAAGAGGTCGCCGAGCGGCGCGGCGAGGCCGACGGCGACGCCCAGCAGCAGCGCGTCGGTACCCGAGAGCCAGTCCTGGTAGAGGCCGGCGCACCAGGTCGCGAGCACCGCCACCAGGAAGCCGATCGCCAGGCCCTCGACGGTCTTGTTGGGCGAGATCCGCGGCGCCAGGCGGCGGGTGCCGAACGTGCGGCCGCCGAGGTAGGCGCCGGTGTCGCCGATGAACGTGCCCACGAGGATGTCGATGATGATGCCGCCCCCGTGCGCCGTGCCGCGCAGGAGCACGGCGTGGGCGATCGCCATCCCGATCCAGAACACGCCGAAGGTGGTGATGGCCATCCCGGCGGTGACGGTCACGCCCTCGCGCGGCGGCATCGCGACCCCGAGCAGGAACATCACGGGAAGGAACGCGACCGCGGCCAGCAACACCTGGCGCTCGTCCCCGAGCTGGGCGGCGACGCCGAGCCCGATCAGCGCCGCGAAGCCGGCGAGCTTGACGGGCCGCACGTCCTCGTACATGCGGAACAGCTCGTGCAGGCACAGCAGCCCGAGCGCCACCGCGCCGACGGTGAAGATCCAGCCGCCCGAGGCGATGATGAAGACCGCGAACGCGATCGCCGGGATCGCGACGATGACGCGCGCGAACAGGTCCGAGCTGCCGCGCCGCTGCCGCCGGCGCGAGCGCGAGCGCGGCCGAGAGCCGGGGCCCGAGCCGGAGCGGCTGCGCGCGGCCATCAGCGGCCGCCGAAGCGCCGGGAGCGCGATCCGTAGGCGTCGAGCGCGGCCTCGAGGTCCGCGCGCGAGAAGTCCGGCCACAGCACGTCGGTGAAGTGGAGCTCCGAGTAGGCGGACTGCCACAGCAGGTAGTTCGAGAGCCGCTGCTCCCCACTCGTGCGGATGACGAGCTGCGGGTCGTGCATCTCCGGCGCGTAGAGCAGCTTCGCGAAGTCCTCCTCGCTGCCGCCCGTGAAGCGCGCGGCGGCGTCGACGATCTCCGCGCGGCCGCCGTAGTTGAAGGCCACGAACAGCGTGATGCGGTCGTTGGCGTCGGTCTTGGCCTCGGCCCACTCCATCTGGGCGATCAGCTCCGGGTCGACGCCCTCGCGGCGCCCCACGAAGCGCATCCGCACGCCCTCCTCGTGCAGCTCGGGCGTCTCGCCCAGGATCCGCTCGGAGAACATGCCCATCAGCGCCGCGACCTCCTCGGGGGAGCGCGACCAGTTCTCGGTCGAGAACGAGTAGACGGTCAGCTCGCGGATGCCGAGGTCGGCCGCGTCGCGCAGCCGCGCCTTGACGGTGTCGGCGCCGGCCTCGTGGCCGGCGGCCACGGACAGCCCCCGCTGCTTGGCCCAGCGGCCGTTGCCATCCGTGATGATGGCGACATATGAGGCGCTCACCGGGAGGGCGCCTAGATGATCGCTTGCGTGACCGCCGCGGCCTCTCGGTCCTGGATCGTGGATGCCGGGCGGCGCCGGCCGAAGCGGAATAGTGGCAGCGCCACAGGCCGATTCGGACGGTGCCGATCCGGCGCCGCGAGACAGCACCGAGAGGTCGTGGGGGTCGCGGAAGGGGTCATCACACCTCGAGGATCTCGTCTTCCTTGCTCTTGAGCAGGGCGTCGAGCTCCTTGGTCTTCTCGTCGGTGAGCTTCTGCAGCGCCTCCTCGGCGCGGTGCTCGTCGTCGGAGCCGGCCTCGCCCGAGTCGCGCAGCTCGCGCAGGTCGTGCATCGTGTCGCGGCGGATGTTGCGGATCGCGACCTTGCCCTCCTCGCACAGCCCGCGGACGACCTTCACCAGCTCCCTGCGGCGCTCCTCGGTGAGCTCGGGGATCTGCAGGCGGATGATCTGTCCGTCGTTGTTCGGCGTCAGGCCGATGTCGGACTCGAGGATCGCCCGCTCGATCGACTTCACGGAGTTCTTGTCGTAGGGCTGCACCGTCAGCAGGCGCGCCTCGGGGGCGGAGACGGTCGCGAGCTGCTTCAGGGGCGTCATCGCGCCGTAGTAGTCCACCACGATCCGGTCGAGCAGGGCCGGGCTGGCGCGGCCCGTGCGCACGGAGCCGAACTTGCTCCGCGTCGCGTCTACGGACTTGTTCATGTGGTCGCGCGTGTCCGCGAGGAAGTCGTCGATGATGCTCATGTCGTCACCAGGGTCCCGACCCGCTCGCCGGAGACTATCCGGTCGATATTCGACTCGTCGTTCATGTTGAACACGTAGATCGGGACGTGGTTGTCCATGCACAGCGACAGCGCCGTGGAGTCCATCACCTTCAGGCCACGCTGGAGCGCATCGCGGGCCGCGATCTCCGGGATGAACTCGGCGGTCGGGTCCGCATTGGGGTCGGCGGTGTAGATGCCTTCGACGCCGTTCTTGGCCATCAGGATCGCCTCCGCGTGCATCTCGAGCGCGCGCAGCGCCGCGGCGGTGTCGGAGGTGAAGAACGGATTGCCGGTGCCCGCGGCGAAGATCACGACGCGGCCCTTCTCGAGGTGGCGCATCGCCCGCCGCCGGATGTACGGCTCGGCGACCTCGGAGATCGTGATCGCCGACTGCACGCGCGTGTGCACGCCGAGCTTCTCGAGCGCGTCCTGCAGCGTCAGCGCGTTGAGCACGATCGCCAGCATGCCCATGTAGTCCGCCGTCGCCCGGTCCATGCCCTCGGCCGCGGCGGAGACGCCGCGGTAGATGTTCCCCGACCCCAGGACGATCGCCACCTCGACCCCGCGGTCGTGCAGGCCCTGCACCTGTCGCGCGATGGCGCGCACGACGTCGGGGTCGGTGCCGTAGTCCAGATCGCCCATCAGGGCCTCCCCGGACAGCTTCAGGAGGATCCGCTTGAAGACGGGGTCCGCCACGGCGTCGAGCCTAGGCCCCGACGGCGAAGCGCGCGAAGCGGCGGATGACGACGTTCTCGCCGGTCGTGCCGGAGAGCTCGGCGCGCAGCTGCTCGATCGTCTTGCCGTCGTACTTGTCGGCGTTGACGTGCACCTGGTTGAGGAGGACGGTCTCCTCCATCCACTTGCGCAGCTTGCCCTCGGCGATCTTGCCGCGGACCTGCTCGGGCTTGTCGGCGGCCTGCTGCTCGAAGACCCGCAGCTCGGCCTGCTTGGCCTCCTCCGGGATCTCCTCCTCGGTCACGTACTGGGTCGAGGGGGAGGCGGCGATGTGCAGCGCGACCTCGCGGGCGAACGCGGTGAAGTCGTCGTTGCGGGCGACGAAGTCCGTGTTGCAGTCGACCTCGACGAGCACGCCGACCTTGCTGTTGGCGTGGATGTAGGCCTGGACCGTGCCCTCGGTGGCCTCGCGGCCGCCCATCTTGAGCGCCTTGTCGCCCAGGCGGACGCGCAGGAGCTCGGCGGCCGCGTCGACGTCGCCGCTGGTCTCCTCGAGCGCCTTCTTGCAGTCCATCATGCCCGCGCCCGTGCGGTCGCGGAGCTCCTTGACCTGCGCGGCGGTGATCGTGGGGGTGCTCACTTGGCTTCCTCGCCCTTCTTCTTCTTGGTCGTCTTCTTCTTGGAGTCCTTGTCCTCGTCGTGGACGGCGTCCCCGACCGCGCCGGCCGCGCTCGCGGCGGCTCCGGCGACGGCCCCGAGCGGGCCGGGCGCGCGCTCGGCGACCGCCTCCGCAGCGGTCTCGGCCACGTTGGCCGCGGTCTCCGCCGCGCCCTGGGCCGTGTCGATCGCGTCGTTGGCGGCGTCCTGCGCGCGGTCGACGAGGCTCTTGTCCTCGCCCTCGCCCTCGGCCTCGGCCGGCTCGGCCGGCGTCTCCGCGGCAGCCTCGGCCTCGGCCGGCTCGGCCGGCGTCTCCGCGGCCGGCTCGGCCTCGGCCGGCTCGGCCGGCGTCTCCGCGACAGCCTCGGCCGGCTCGGCCGGCGCCTCCGCGACAGCCTCGGCCTGGGCCGGCTCGGCGGCGGCCTCGGTCGGCGGCGCGGCCTCCTTGGCGGCGGCGGCCGCCTCGGTCGGGCCGGGCTCCGGCGCGGCGTCGGGCGCCTTCGCCTTGCGGGCGCGCTGGCGCGCCTTCGTCGCGGGCTTCTCGGCCTCGGCGGCCTCCGCGGTGTCGCTGGCGGGAGCGCCGGCGCCGGCCGGTGCGCCGGCCTCCTGCGGCACGCGCTCGCCCGCGTTGGGGTTCTGCTTCTCGCGCTCGGGCGGGCCCGGGGAGCCCGCGGCGGGCGCGGCCGGCTCGTCCGCGGCCTGGGCGGCGGCCCCGGCGGCCTCGGAGGTCGTGCCCTCCGCCACCGGCGTCGCGACCTGCGCGGCCTCCGCGACCTGGGCCTCGGCGACGTCGCGCGGCTCGCCGGTCCCGGCCTGAGTCAGCGCGGCCTCGGCCTCGGCGCGCTCGCGGGCCTCGGCCTCGGCGCGGTCCCTCTCCTCCTGCTCGCGGCGAGCCTTCTCCTCCTGCTCGCGACGGGACTGCTCCTCGGCCTCCTGGCGGGCCTTCTCCTCCTCGGCGCGGAAGGTCTGGCGGCCCTCGGTGACCACGTCGCCGATCGCCTTGGTGATCAGCGCGCAGGCACGGATCGCGTCGTCGTTGCCCGGGATGACGTAGTCGATGCCGTCCGGGTCGCAGTTGGTGTCGACCAGGCCGATGATCGGGATCCGCAGGCGCTGGGCCTCGCGCACGGCGATCACCTCGGTCTTGAGGTCGATCACGAACATCGCGTCCGGCGGGCGCTGCATGTGCTTGACGCCGCCGAGGTTCGCCTGGAGCTTCTCCAGGTCGGCCTGGGCCGCCATCCGCTCCCGCGTGGGCAGCAGCTGCAGCTGCCCCTCGGTCTGGTAGCGCTCGAGGTCGTGCAGGCGCTTGATGCGCTGCGAGATGGTCTGGAAGTTCGTCAGCAGTCCGCCCAGCCAGCGGTGGTTGACGTAGGGCTGACCGGCCGCCTCGGCGATCTCCTTGACCGAGTCGCGCGCCTGCTTCTTGGTGCCGACGAACAGCACGGTGCCGCCGCGGTGGGCGACGTCGCCGGCGAAGCGCTGCGCCTGCTCGAGCATCGCCTCGGTCTTGAGCAGGTCGATGATGTAGATGCCGCCGTTCTCGCCATGGATGAACCGGCGCATCTTGGGGTTCCAGCGGCGAGTCTGGTGGCCGAAGTGCACGCCGGCCTCCAGCAGCTCGCGGATTCCTACCTGAGCCACGGTGGTGCTCCCTTT
>DATFQI010000179.1:0-14795 GCA_035264365.1 Solirubrobacteraceae bacterium | reverse complement strand
GCCGGAGACGCCGCGCTCCGGCTTCACGCTCGTCATGGAGGTCACCGAGCGCGCGCTGACGGAGCGGCCCGAGCCGCTGCTGCGCGCGCTCACGGAGCTGCGGCGCCTGGGCTGGGGAGTCGCACTCGACGACGTCGGCGGCGACTCGCGCTCGCTGGCGCTGATGCCCGTGCTCTATCCCGACGTGATCAAGCTCGACCTGCGCCTGCTGCGCGACCGCGATCCGAAGGACGTCGCCCGGATCGTGACCGCGGTCGGCGCGGAGGCGGAGAAGCGGCTGGCGACCGTGCTGGCGGAGGGGATCGACTCCGAGGAGCAGCTCGCGACCGCGCGCGCCGCCGGCGCCTCGCTCGGCCAGGGCTACCTGCTCGGCGAGCCGGCGCCGCTCCCGGGCCAGCTTCCGAGCCCCGGCCGCGGGCTGCGGCTGACGAGCTCCGGCGGCGTCCCCGAGAACGTCGTCCCTTACCAGCGCGTGACGAACTGGCGCCGCCCGTCGCTCGGCTCCGACGCGCTGGCCGAGCGCGCCGCGGCGCTGCTGTCGGCGCAGGCGTCCGAGCTCGGCAGCACCGGGCTGCTGCTGGCCGCCGTCCCCGACGACGACCTCCTCCCCGCCGCCCAGCTCGAGCGCTACGCGCGCCTGGCGGGCGAGATCGGCTTCGTCGGCGTGCTCGGCGGCGGCGCCGCCGACCACGCGGAGGGTCTGCGCGGCGGCCCGCTGCCCGCCGACGACCCGCTGCGCGGCACCTGGACCGAGGTCGCGCTCGGGCCCGGCTACGGCGCCTGCTTCGTGGCGCGCCGCGACGACGACGGCAACTGGCGGTTCGCGACCTCGTACGACCACGAGACGGTCGTGGAGTGCGCGGTCGTGCTGATGGCGCGGATGCCGTCGCTGGCCGCGGTGGCCTAGCTGCGCGCGCCGCCCGCGCTACGAGACCCGCGCGCCGAGCTCGGCGATCACCGCCGACAGCTGGCTGCCCTGCCACGCCATCGGCGAGGACCCCTCGTCCTCCGTGCGCAGCTCCGCGCCCGGGATCGACTCGGCGTAGCGCTCGCCGACCGCGAGCGGATGCTCCGGATCGGCCTCGTCGCGGCTCGCGACGACGATCGTCGGCAGCGCCAGCTCGGCGACCTCCGACCACGCCTCGAACGGGCGCGAGCGCGACACGGCGCGCAGCGCGTCGGCGACCGCCTCGGGGTGCTCATGCGCGGCGAGCCGCTGGCGCAGCACCTTGTAGATCGTCTCGTGCCAGCGCTCGGGCGACTTCGGGGTCCCGTAGGCCTCGACGAAGCCCTCCACCCCACCCGTCCGCAGGCCCTCTGCGAGCGAGTCCCACCGTCCGAGCCGCTCCGTCTCGTCCTGCGTGTCGTCCGGGTCGAAGGCCGGCGTGACGATCACGAGCCCGGCGACCCGGTCGCCGTGGTCGAGTGCGAAGCGCACGATCGTGTGGGCGCCCATCGAGGCGCCGCACAGCAGCGCGCGCTCGATGCCGCGGTCGTCGAGCACGGCGAGCAGGTCGGCGGCCAGGTCCTCGTAGCGGTAGGCCTCGGGCGAGGGCGCCGGCGAGGAGGCGCCGTGGCCGCGCGCGTCGTAGGCGACCACGCGGTGGCCGTCGCGCTGCAGCGCGCGCGAGCCCATCACGACGTAGCGGCGGGAGGCGGTCAGCCCGTGCAGCAGGACGACGTCCGTCCCCTCGCCGGACTCCTCGCCGGCGAGCGTGACGCCGCCGGCCTCGACAGCGATCTCGGCCATGGCCGCCATACTTGCAGGCGTGATCTTCGACGCGACCGATGCCACCTTCCAGGCCGACGTCGTCGAGCGCTCGCGCGAGCTGCCCGTCGTCGTCGACTTCTGGGCCGCCTGGTGCGGCCCCTGCCGCCAGCTCACGCCGATCCTCGAGAAGGGCGTGACCAAGCGCGACGGCAAGGTCGCGCTCGCCAAGGTCGACACCGACGCCAACCCGCGTGTCTCGGCCGAGCACCGGATCCAGAGCATCCCGTCCGTGAAGGCCTACAAGGACGGCAAGGTCGTGGCGGAGTTCATGGGTGCGCAGCCCGGCCCGCAGGTCGAGCGCTTCCTCGACGCGCTCGTGCCCTCGGAGGCCGACGAGCTCGTGCGCGGCGGCGACGAGGCGGGCCTGCGGCGCGCGCTCGAGCTCGAGCCCGGGCGCGCCGACGCGGCCGTGCCGCTCGCCCGCGCCCTCGCCGCCCGCGGTGAGCGCGAGCAGGCGCTGGAGCTGCTCGCGAACGTGACCGGCTCGTTCGCGGCCGACGGACTGGCGGCGCGCCTGCGGCTCGAGGCCGACGCCGAGCTGCAGGCCGCGTTCGCCGCGCTCGACGGCGGCGAGCTCGAGCAGGGGCTGGACTCGCTGATCGGCGCGATCCCCGCCACCGCGGACCCGGAGCGCCGCGACGACCTGCGCCGCTCGGTCGTCGGCGTGCTCGACGAGCTCGGGGTCGAGCATCCCGTGGCGCGCGAGTCGCGCCGCAAGCTCGCCGCGGCGCTCTACTGAGGGACTCCTAGATCTCGAGCGCGAGCTGGCCCACGACGGGCGGCGCCGGCGGGCGCGGCGGCTCGACGACGTCCTCGAAGCCCGCGATCCGGACGCCGAGCAGCCGCACGGGCTGCGGCGGCGAGTACGCGCGCAGCAGCTCGAGCGCGATCTCCGTGACGACCCCGACCTCGTTGGTCGGCGCCTCGATCGAGCGCGCGCGGGTCGCGTTGGTCCAGTCCGCCAGGCGGACCTTGATCCCGATCGTGCGCCCGCGGCGGCCCTTCTTGGCCAAGCCCTCGCAGAGCTGGTGCGACATGCGCCGCACCACCGTCTCCAGCTCGGCCAGGTCCGAGACGTCCTCGTCGAACGTCGTCTCGCTCGAGTAGGACTTCGCCGGCCCGGACTCGGTCTCCACCGGCGTGTCGTCGCGGAACTCGGCGCGCGCCTTCAGGAAGGCGGCCGTGCGGGAGCCGAAGCGCGCCGCCAGGCGGCCCTCGTCGGCGCGCTGGAGCTGCCCGAGCGTCATCAGCCCGACCTCGGCGAGGCGCTCGGCCGTCTTCGGCCCGATCCCGGGCACCCGGCTCGTCGGCGCCGTCGCGAAGCGCTCGCAGGCCTCCTCGCGCCCCATCGCCACCAGCCCGGCCGGCTTGCCGTGGTCGCTGCAGCACTTCGCCACCAGCCGCGACGGGCCGACGCCGACCGAAATCGTCACGCCCGTCTTCTCGCGCACCTCCTCGACGACCTCGCGCAGGACGCGCAGCGGCTTCGGCACGCCGGTCAGGTCCGCATAGGCCTCGTCGAGCCCCATCCGCTGCACGCGCTCCAGGCGCTCGCAGACGGTCTCCCAGACCGCCTTCGACGTGGCGCGATAGGCCTCGAAGTCGGGCGGGATCACGACCGCGTCCGGGCACAGCCGCCGCGCCCGCGAGGCGGGCATCGCGGAGCCGACGCCGAACTTGCGCGCCTCGTAGGACGCAGTCGTCACCACCGCGCGCGGCCCTGAGCCTGCGACGATCACCGGCCGTCCCTTGAGCTCCGGCCGGCGGGTCAGCTCGACGGTCGCGTAGAAGGCGTCGCAGTCGAGGTGGGCGATCACGCGGCGGGGTTCCACCCACGTCTCATAGCAAGGCACCCCGACGGAACTTGACGGCGCCCAGCGGCTCCTAGAGTGTCGCCGGGTGAGCCGTGCCCTGCTCCTGCTCCTCGCCCTCGCGCTGCTGCTCGGCGGCTGCGGCGGCGACGGTGAATCCGAGCCGCCGCGGGCCGGCGTCGGCACCTCGCTGGACGCCGACAACCTCGCGATGGTCCACGACGAGCTCTACGCCTGCCTCCGCGGTGCGCTGCCCCACGTGCTGCTCGCCAACTACCTCAACGGGCACGCCTCGATCTCTGACGTCTACGCGCGTTCGACCTTCGACGACGCGCTGGCGGCGCCCGTGGCCGAGCGCGCGCTGCTGGAGACCGGCCGAGCCGAGTTCATCGGCGTACGGGCGAACCGCAACCTCGCCGGGTGGCGCCGCGTGCCCGAGTGGGACCTCCTGATCCTGCCGACCAGCGCCGACGCCGAGCAGGCGGCCGCCATGCTCGAGGGCGCGGCCCAGGACGGCATCTTCGTGCGCCTCGTCAAGCGTGCGGGCGGCGGCGGCCGGGCCCGCACGGCCGAAGCCGCGCTGACCCGGTGCCTGGATGCGTCGCGACGCGGCTAGCGGGTCGTGTCGATGCCGCCATGGCCGCGGAAGCCGAGCTTCCGGGCCGTCGCCGCCGTCAGGTCGTACTCGCGGGCGCCCGCGTAGGGGCCGCGGTCGATGACGGGCACGCGGACGCGCCGGCCGTTGTGGCGAAGCGTGATCTTCGTCCCGCACGGCAGCGACTTGTGCGCGACGCCCAGCTGGGAGTACCCCAACGTGCCGCCGCAGCCGGTCCGCCGGCCGTAGAAGCCGGGGCCGTACCACGAGGCCAGCGCCTCGCGGTAGACGTTCATGCGCCCGATCCGCCGCTGTGCGCGATCCCCCCCGGCCCGCACCATGACGCGCACGCGCGCGCTCATCGGGTGCTTGCGCTTGTCGCGCAGCCGGTAGCGGCCCTGCGACCCGGTGCGATCGCGGTCGATCGTGACCCACCGCTTCGCGGTGCGGATCTGCAGGTAGGTGACCAGGCCCCCGACGCGCGGCAGCACGGTGCCCGTGACGACCATCCTGCGGCCGGCGCGGACGTTGATCTTGCGCTTTCCGACGCCGACCTTCGCGATCGAGGCCGTAGGTGGGGTGGCGCTGGTCGTGTCCTGGTCTCGTTCCTGCGCGGGGGTGGACACGGCCCCCGTCAGGGTCATCGTCGTTCCAAGCGCAGTGGCGAGAGCGCCACGGCGCAGCGGGGAAAGCCTCAAGCGAGGCACCTCCTCGATTCATCGGCCGCGTCATGTGCCTGCGGGGTGCGCGGTCCGCGTCGTCGCGGACCGTGGAACCGCCCTCACCCGCCCGCCGGCACTTCGTGCGCCGGCGGCTCGGCGTGGCCAAAGTTCGACGCTAGCAGCCGTTTTGGCGCGTCAGGAGTGCACGGGGACAAAGATCCCCCCGCCGTCGGCGCGGAGCTTCTCCAGCCCCAGCCGGATACGGCTCTTCGCGGTTCCGAGCGGCACCTCGATCCGGCGCGCGATCTCGTCCGCGGTCAGCCCGCCCCAGTAGGCCATCACGACCGCCTCGCGCTGGGCGTCCGGCAGCCGGCGTACGGCGGCACGCACCGTCTCCCCCTGCTCTCGGCGCTCGGCCTGCGTACTCGGGCGCTCGGCCTCGTCGCGCGGCTCGGCCTGCGCTACGGCGACCTTCAGGCGGTCCGACGCGCGGCCCGCGGCCTGGCCCTCGCGCCACAGGTCCAGCGCGCGCGAGCGGGCCATCATCCGCAGGTACGGGCCGAGCTCGCCGCGCGCCGCGTCAAACGTCCGCGGGCGGCGCCACAGGCGCAGGAACACGTCCTGCACGACGTCTTGCGCCTGTGCCGAGTTGCCGAGGATCCGGTACGCGGCCGAGTAGACGACCCGCGAGTGCTCGTCGTAGACGCGCCCGAATACCACGGGATCGCCGAGGTCCTGTCCCTGGTTCATCGCGGATCCTTTCAAGTTCATCATGTTGTTCACGAACATTGTACACACTGTGGAAGGTATGCAAACATCGCCCGAACCGGGAGAATCCGGCGCATGGCGAACCCCGACCGGCTGTCCGGCCTCGACGCGTCGTTCCTGTCGCTCGAGCGCAGCGGCGCCCACATGCACGTGGGCTCCGTGCTCGTCTTCGAGGGCGACGCCCCGCCCTACGACGACTTCGTCGCGAAGCTCGAGCAGCGGCTGCACCTCGTGCCGCGCTACCGCCAGAAGCTCGCCTGGCCGCCGCTCGTGCAGAGCCGCCCGATCTGGATCGACGACCCGCACTTCAACGCGCGCTACCACGTGCGCCACACGGCGCTGCCGGGGCCGGCCGGCGAGGAGGAGCTGAGGCGGCTGGCCGGACGGGTCTTCGCCCAGGGGCTGGACCGCTCCAAGCCGCTGTGGGAGCTGTGGCTCGTCGATCGCGTCGGCGAGGGCTCGTTCGCGCTGATCTCCAAGACCCACCACGCGCTCGTCGACGGCGTCTCGGGCGTCGACATCTCGACCGTGCTGTTCGATCTCGAGCCCGACCCGCCGGAGCCGGACCCCGCGCCTCCTTGGTATCCGCGTCCCGAGCCGAGCCAGGCCGCCCTGCTGGCCGCCTCGGTGGCCGAGCGCGCGACGACCCCGGTCGACGCGCTGCGCGGTGCGCTCGAAGCGGCGCGACACCCCGAGCGCGCCGTCGGCGGAAGCGGCCGGGCGGTCAAGGGCCTCGCGGCGATGGCCGCGGCGGGCATGGCCGGCGCGCCGCCGAGCCCGCTCAACGTCCGCATCGGCTCGCACCGGCGCTTCGCCTGGGTCGACGCCGACCTCGAGCGCTTCAAGGCGATCAAGACCGCGCTCGGCGGCACGGTCAACGACGTCGTGCTGACGGTCGTGGCCGGCGCGCTGCGCGCGTTCCTGATCCGGCGCGGCCGCGACCCCGAGGGGATCGAGCTGAAGGCGATGGTGCCCGTCTCCGTGCGCGCGGAGACCGAGCGCGGCGCGCTCGGCAACCGCGTGGCGGCGATGTACGCGCCGCTGCCCGTCTACGCCCCGGACGCGAAGGAGCGCTTCGGCATCGTCCACGCGGCGATGGGCGGCCTGAAGGAGTCCGGGCAGGCGGTCGGGGCCGAGGTACTCACGCGGCTCGCCGGCTTCGCCGCGCCGACCGTGCTCGACCAGGCCGCGCGGCTGCAGACGCGCCAGCGCTTCTTCAACATCGTCGTGACCAACGTGCCCGGGCCGCAGTTCCCGCTGTATCTGCAGGGCCGCCGGCTGCGCGCCTTCTACCCGCAGGTCCCGCTGACGCTCAACACGGCGCTGGGGATCGCGATCATGTCCTACGACGGCCGGCTCGGCTTCGGCCTGCTCGGCGACTACGACGCGCTGCCCGACCTCGACGCCGTCGCGGACGACCTCGAGCGCTCGATCGACGAGCTGGCGGAGGCGGCCGGTGAGCAGGGAGCGGCGCCGAAGCGCCGGCGGGCGACCAGCACCGCCCGGCGCAAGGCACCCGCAGGCCGGAAGGCCGCCACGACGTAGTGCGGCGACTGCTGCTCGTCCTGCTCGGCACCGTGGTGGTCGCCGGCGGCATCTTCGCGCTGCTGCTCGCGTTCAACGCCCGCGACGATGCCGGCGTCGGCGACGGCGCGCCCGCCGGGCCCGGGGAGCTGCAGCCCGACCGCGGCTCGCGCCACCTCGAGTCCACCCAGCACGTCCCCCTCGAGGGACTCACCGACCCGCCGACGAGCGGCGCCCACCACGCGCGGCTGCCCACCCGCGAGGGCCGCCTGAGCCCGGACGAGATCCTGCACTCGCTCGAGCTCGGCGACGTGATCCTCTTCTACGACGCGCCGCGCCCCCCGGCGGCGCTGCGGGCGATCCAGCGCGAGGTCAGCGGCCCCTTCGACGCCGAGGTCGCCGCCGCCGGCCAGCAGGTGATCCTCGCCCGGAGACCGTCCCACCCACCCACGGGCCCGGTGACGGCTGCCGCGTGGCGGCGGCTGCTGCGGGTCGACGACCCCTCGGACCCGCGGCTGCGCGAGTTCGCCGAGGCCTGGATCGGGCGCGGCGTGGGCGGTTAGCCATTCCGAAGCGAGCGTGCACTTGTCACGTCTATGCGAGAACAAGTAACCCGTCGAAGCACGCGGCGGCCGAACCCACTCGCCGTCAGGCGCCGAGGCGAACCGCAGCCCGGCTACGCCACGTCCCGCACGGCGACCGTCATCCGCACCAGCGCACACAGCCGCTCGCCGTCATCGAGGACGTCGAACTCCCAGACCCACGTCGATCGCCCACGGTGCCGCGGGCGGCCGACGGCGTGCACGACCCCCTCGGTGATCGGCCGCAGGAAGCTCGTCTGGCTCGAGTGGCCGACCGCGATCCGGCCCGTGGCGGCCTCGGTGGCGGCGACGGCGAGCGACTCGGCCATCGACGCGTAGACGCCGCCGTGGACGAGCCCGGCGGGCTGGCGGACGGCGTCGGAGACCGGCACGCGCCCGCGCGCCTCGTCCTCGGTGGCGGACTCGATCTCGATCCCGTAGAGCGCGTCGAACGGTGCGGCGGCCATCGCGGCGCCCACGATAGACGTCCTGCACCTAGCGCGATTCTTAGGTGCACCCACTACCCTCTCGGACCCGATGAGCCCGCTCTCCGCCCTCGCGCCCGACCAGCGCGCCGTCCTCGAGCTGCTGCTGCGCCAGGGCCGCGACTACGCGGAGCTCTCCGAGCTGCTCGGGCTGCCCGAGGCCGGCGTCCGCTCGCGCGCCCACGCCGCGCTGGCGGCACTCGCGCCGGAGCGTGCCGCACCCGTTGGAGAGGACGGCGCGGTCGCCGACTGGATCCTCGGCCAGCAGGATGACGCCGAGGCCGAGCGGACGTGCGGCGCGATCGCCCGCATGCCGGCCTGGCACGCGTGGGCCAGCGACGTCCTCGACCGCCTGTCGGAGGTCACCGGCGCCGAGCTGCCCGAGCTGCCGCTGCCGGCGACGGGCGACGAGTCCGGCCGCTCGGCCGCGCAGGCGGCACTGGGTCGGCCCGAGCCGAAGCCGAAGCGGCCGCGCCCGGTCCGCGACGGCACCGCCGCGGCCGGCGCCCAGCGCGCCCGCCGCCGCGCCGACGCCGCGGCCGCAGCCGGCGGCGGGACCGGCCAGCGCCCCCGCCCCGCCAAGGAGCGGCCCGCGGCGGAGGCCGCCGCGCCACCCGCCCCCGCCACCGCCGGTGGCCTGCGCAGCTCGCGCAAGGGCGGGCTCGTGCTGCTGGCCGGCGTCGCGCTCGCGCTCGCCGTGGTGCTCTTCTTCGTCTTCCGCGGCGGCGACGACGAGCCGCGCAGCGCGTCCTCCGGTGCGACTCCCACGCCGACCGCGACCGCAGAGGCGAAGGTCGTCAACGAGGTCCCGCTGAAGGGCAAGGGCAACAAGGCCCAGGGCCTGATGCGCGTGTTCCAGCGCGACGAGGGCGGGCTCGTGTTCGCGCTCGCGGCCGACAAGATGCCCGCCAACAAGGCGGACGAGGTCTACTCCGTCTGGTTCACCAAGAAGGGCGCGCCGCCGCGCAACCTCGGTTTCTCGCAGTCGCAGGTCGGCAAGGAGGGCGTGTTCACCACCGGCGGGCCGCAGCAGGGCCAGGAGACGCAGTTCGCCAAGTGGCTCGTCGACTACGACACGATCGTCGTGGCGCGCGCGAGCTCCAAGAGCGCGAACGCGAAGAAGCCGGGCCCGGTCGTGCTGTCGGGCACGCTTCCGGGCGGCCAGGACTAGCACCCCCTACGCTGCGGCGCCGTGGCGCGCCTGCCGGACAACCTGGAAGTGCTGCGCGACGGCGCCTTCCGGCGCGTGCTCGGCTCGGCCGCCGTGTCGTGGTTCGGCGACCGCATGGTCACGATCGCGCTCGCCTTCGCCGTGCTGGAGATCGGCGGCTCGGCCACCTCGATCGGGCTCGTGCTCGCCGTCCGGACGGGCGCGCTGCTGGTCAGTTTGCTGCTCGGCGGCGTGGTCGCCGACCGCGTGGCCCGGCGCGCGGTGATGATCGCGGCCGACCTGGCGCGGCTCGTCACCCAAGGCCTGCTCGCGGCGCTCGTGATCGCGGGCGAGGCCGAGGTGTGGAGCATCGCGCTGCTCACCGGGCTCGGCGGCATCGCCACCGGGTTCTTCAACCCCGCCTCGACCGGCCTGCTGCCGGCGATCGTCCCTCCCGAGCGGCTGCAGCAGGCCAACGGGATCCGCGGGACGCTGTTGTCTGCCGGCGAGATCGGCGGCCCGGCGCTGGCGGGCCTGCTCGTCGCCGTGGTTGGCGCCGGCTGGGCGCTCGCCGTCGACGCGGCGACGTTCGGCCTGAGCGCGCTGCTGCTCGCCGGCGTCCGGATCCCGGGCCGCGTCGAGCGTGCCGCGTCGGGATTCTGGGAGGACCTGCGCGAGGGCTGGACCACGTTCCGCGGCACGACGTGGGTGTGGACGTTCGTGCTGTGGGCGGCGGTCATCAACATGCTGTGGGGCGCCTGGGGCGTGCTCGGGCCTGTCGTCGCCGAGCGCGACCTCGGCGGCGCCGCGGCCTGGGGCGCGGTCAACGCGGCGCTTGGCGTGGGCGCGCTGGTCGGTGCGCTGGCCGCGATCCGGCGCATCCCGCGCCGCCCGATCGTCGCGACCGCCCTCACCGGCTTCCTCGGCGTCCCCGCGCTCGTGCTGCTGGCGACGGGCGCGCACGTCGCCCCGCTGGCCGCGACGGCCGCCCTGAGCGGGCTCGGGATGATGTACGGCAACACGGTCTGGGAATCCGCGCTCCAGCGCCACATCCGCGCGGATGCGCTCTCGCGCGTGAGCGCCTACGACTGGTTCGGCTCGATGGCCTTCGCGCCGCTCGGTCTCGCGCTGTGGGGTCCCGTCGCCGACGCCGTCGGCACCAGCGAGGCGCTCTGGCTGTCCGCCGCGCTGACGTTCCTCTCGACGGTGGCGCTGCTGGCCGTGCGCGACGTCCGCCGCCTGCAGAGTGCCTAGCAGCGCTCGGCGAGCACGCCCGGGTTCATCACGCCGGCCGGATCGCAGCGCTCCTTGAGCGCGCGCAGGAGCTCGGCGCCGAGCCGTCCGTGCTCGGCCTCCAGCCATGGCATGTGGTCGCGGCCGAGCGCGTGATGGTGCGTGATCGTGGCCCCCCGGGCGGCGATCGCGTCGCCGGCGGCCCGCTTCGCGCGCTCCCATTGCGGGACCGGGTCGGAGCCGTCGCGCGTGGCGAGCACCGTGAAGTACAGCGAGGCGCCGGTCGGGTACACGTGCGAGACGTGACAGCCGACCACGGCGCGTCCGAGTGCGCCCTCGAGCGCCGCGGCGACGGCGTCGCGCAGCGCCTCCAGCCCGGTCCAGCTCGTCGCGGTCTCGAGCGTCTCCACGAGCGCGCCGCGGTCGAGCAGGTCGTCGCGCAGGTGCGGCCCCGCGAAGCGCGCGCGCTCCCACGCCTCCCCCGGCCCCTGGCCGGCGTACAGGAGCCCGGACTTCCGCAGCAGCGCGGCTGCGGGCCGCCGGCGGGCGCCGATCGCGTGCCCGGAGCCCTCCCAGCCGAGCACCAGCAGGCACCCCTCGCCGTAGCCGAGCGCGCGCGTGGCGGCCTGCCCCGCACGCCGCGCGGGCCCGCCAGGGCCGGCGAGCGCGAGCGCGACGCGCGTCTCGGTCTCGTCGGAGAGCCGCGCGACGTCGGGTGCGAGCCCTTCCTGCTCGAGCCGCCGCAGCGCGTCGCAGCCGTCGGCGAACGAGTGCGCGAACCAGCCTTCGTGGCGCTGCTCCTCGGCGACCGGCCGCACGCGCAGCGCGACGCGCGTGATCACGCCGAGCGCACCCTCGGAGCCGATGACCAGCTCGCGCAGCGCCGGCCCCGCGGCGCTCGCCGGGGCGCCGAGCGTGGCCAGCTCCCCGGCGGGGGTCGCGCAGCGCAGCGCGACGACGTTCTCGTCGATGCGGCCGTGGCCGCTCGAGGACTGGCCCGCGGAGCGTGTCGCCACGCAGCCGCCGACGGTCGCCCACTCGAAGCTCTGCGGCACGTGCGCGAGCCGCAGCCCGCGCACCCCGAGCGCACGCTCGGCCTCGGGCAGCCGGATCCCCGGCCCGAGCACCGCGGTCAGCGAGCGCTCGTCGACCGACTCGACGGCATCCATGCGCCCGAGGTCGAGCGAGACGATCCCCGCGAAGCCCTCGCGTGAGGCCTCGAGGCCGCCGACGACGCTCGTGCCGCCGCCGAACGGCACGACCGCCACGTTGTGCTCGGCGCACACGCGCAGCACGGCGGCGACCTCGTCGGGGCCGGCTGGGCGCACCGCCGCGTCAGGCGCGCCCTCGCAGTCGCCGGCGCGCTGGGCGAGCAGGTCCAGGTAGCTCTTGCCGCGGCAGCGCAGCACGCGCGTCTCGGCGTCGTCGAGCACATGGCCGGGGCCGACCGCCTGCTCGAGCCCGGCGCGCGCGGCCTCCGGCAGATCGGGGGCGCGCAGCCGCACCGCCTCCAGCGCGACCGGGGTCTCGACGACGCCGCCCGGCAGGCCGAGCTCGTCGCGCAGGAAGGCCTCCGCGAGCGCGGGCAGCTCCGGCCCGGCCCCGGGCTCGCCCCAGCCCCAGAAGACCTGCTCCCTCACGAGAGCGTCCCCGCGAGGCCGTCGAGCGCCTCGTCGAGCCGGCGCCGCGTCGCCCGGCGCATCATCCACATCCCCAGACGTGCGGTGCCGCGGCCGCGCTGGCTCACGGTCAGCGTCACCACCGTCCCGTCGCCACCGGGCGCAAGCGAGACCTCCGTGCGGTGCTCGCGCAGCAGCCGCTCGAACGGCGTCCCGGCCAGCGCCTGCGACCATGCCCGCCGCCGCGGTGGCTCGTCGGCCTCTACGTGGTAGTCCGCGCGCACGACCTTGCCGCGCTCGGAGCGCATCACCGACGTCCAGGCGTCCGCGTCGACGGCCTCGACCCGCTCGGTCAGCGGCCACCAACGCGGCAGGTGGTGGGGGTCCCCCACGACCGCCCAGACGTCGTCCGGCGCGACCGGCACGGTCCGCGACCGGCTCACGCGCACGTCACTCGCCGTCGTAGGAGATCAGTGAGTGCACGTCGTAGCTCGCGAGCGGCTCGCGGCCGCCCAGGAAGGCGAGCTCCACCAAGAACGCGCAGCCCGCGATCACGGCGCCGCGCCCCTCGGCCAGCGAGGCGAGCGCCTTCGCGGTGCCGCCGGTGGCCAGCAGGTCGTCGTGCAGGAGCACGCGCGTGCCGTGAGCGAGCGCGTCGGCGTGCATCTCCAGCGCGTCGACGCCGTACTCGAGGATGTACTCCGCCGCGACGGTGTCGTGCGGCAGCTTGCCGGGCTTGCGGGCGGGCACGAAGCCGACGCCGAGCTCGCGCGCGAGCGCCGCCCCGAGGATGAACCCGCGCGCCTCGGCGGCGAGCACCAGATCGATGTCGCGCGGCCTCGCCCACCCGGCGAGCAGGCTCACGGCATGGTCGAGCGCCTTCGGGTCCAGCAACAGCGGCGTGATGTCCTTGAACACGATCCCCGGCTTGGGGAAGTCCGGGATGTCGCGGATGTGCGCGCGGAGGTCCTCCGCGCTCACTTGGCGATCCGCCTCAGATCCCGCACGAGCAGCAGGTGCTTGAGGTGCGAGGCGACGGCCGCGAGGTTCTCGAGCGCCTCGACGGCCTCCTTGCGCCGCTCGGGATTGCGCGAGCGCAACGCCGGCGCGAGGATCTGCTGCAGCAGCGCGGCCTCGCGCTCGGCCGAGGTGCGGAAGACGCGCAGGTTGCGCCCCGCGACGCCGTAGCGCGCCAGCTCGGTGACCGCGCGCACGATCTCGCGCTCGGTCTCGTCGTAGTACTTCGGAGACTGGGGCCCGCCCGACCCGCGCTGCTCGCCCTTGACGATCCCGTAGTCCTCGAGCTCGGACACGAGCTTGGGATCGGCGCCGGTCTCCTCGACGACGTCCTCGAGCGAGTACAGCGCGCCGCCGGAGCGGATCGAGAACGTCAGTCGCCGCAGCGCCGCGCCCGGTCGGGCGTCGCCGCCGCCCGTGGCGGGTTGCGTCTGCTGAGGCGCGGGATCCTCGGTCGAGCGCCCGGCCGCGAGCTCCTGGCGGATCACCCGCAGCGGCAGGAACTCGTCGCGCTGCAGACGCAGGATCGTGCGCAGGCGCGAGACGTCGGTCGAGGAGTAGAGCCGGTAGCCGCCGGGCGTGCGCCGCGGCGTCAGCAGCTTCTGGTCCTCGAGGTAGCGGATCTTGGAGATCGAGATGTCCGGGAACTCCTGCGAGAGCGCCTTGCAGACGGCGCCGATCGTCAGGGCCTTGCCCGTGCCCTGCGGGGCCGGATCGGGCCCGACGGGCGCGCCGTCGCCCTCGGGCGCCGCGGGCTGCTGGTGGGTGCGGGTCTCCTCGGACATCGCTAGCGCGCGAGGTACGTGAGCTTGTACTTGCCGACCTGCAGCTCGTCGCCGTCCTCGAGCCGGTGCGAGTCGATCCGGCGGCGGTTGACGTAGGTCCCGTTCAGCGAGCCGGAGTCGTCGAGGTACCAGTCGCCCGAGCGACGGACGAGCTGCGCGTGGTCGCGCGAGACCGTCACGTCGTCGAGGAAGATCTCCGCGTCGGGCGAGCGCCCGATCATCATCCGGTCGCCCTGCAGCGCGAAGGACTGGCCGACGCGGCCGCCGCCGGAGCGGATGACCAGCGCGCCGCTCTCTGCCGCGACGTCGCCGACGTCGACCGGGCGCAGCTCGCCCGTCGCCTCGTCGATGATGTAGGTCGCGGTCGTGGCGTCATCGCGCGTGGGCTCGTGCGTGCCCTGGAACGCGCCGCACTTGGGGCAGTAGTTCGCCCCCTCGGAGACGACGAAGCCGCACTCTGGGCAGTGTCGGGCCACGCGCCTCGGGGCCTCTGGTGCTAGAGCTCGTCGCCGCCGCTGGCGCGGCCGGCGAGGATGTCCGTCAGTCGCTGCACGTCGGCGCCGGAGATGACCTCCTCGCCGCCCTCGTGCTTCTTGCGCAGGCGGTTGACCAGCTCGGCACGGAGGATGTCGATCTTGCCGTGCAGGATCCGTCGCCGGTAGGACACCTCCTGCTCCTCGTCCGTGAGCTGCTGGATGAGGTCCTTGAGCTCCTGGTCGGAGAGCGACCCCAGGTCGGGGAAGGTGTCCATCGTCGTCGTGTCCTCTCCTGTCGTGATGTTCGGGACCTTAGCA
>DATFQI010000178.1:0-4939 GCA_035264365.1 Solirubrobacteraceae bacterium | reverse complement strand
TTCGCGGACGCGCACGCCCACGCGGAGGCGCTCGAGGCGGTGATCGCCGCCGCCGACGCGAGCGGGGCGCAGGCGCTGTGGTCGCTCGGCGACATGGTCGGCGGGGGACCCGATCCCGAGGTCGTCGTCGCCCGCACGCGGGAGCGCTGCGCGGTGGCTCTGATGGGCAACCACGACTATGGGGCGACGGGCTCCGCCGAGCCGAGCCGCTTCGGCGAGCCTGGCTCGCCCGCCGCGCGCTCGATCGAGCTCGCGCGCGAGCGCCTCGACGACGACGCGATCGCGTGGATGCGCCGCCTGCGCCCCGCGGCCCGCCGCGGGGACGTGCAGTGCTGGCACGGCGGGCCGCAGAACCCGGTGCACCAGTACGTCGGCGCGGCCAACGCGGCCGCGTGCCTGGCGCTGCAGCGCGGCGGGCTCGGCCTGGTCGGCCATACGCACGCGGCCGCGGCGTGGCGGCAGATGCCGCGGGGCGCTAAGTCGGTGCGGATCCGCGCCGGCGAGCCGCTCGACCTCGCGGACGGCAGGTGGCTGCTCAACCCGGGCGCGGTCGGCGCGCCCGTCCCGCCGCGCCGCGGCTGGTGGGACGGCCTCGACGCGGACGCCGGGCACGGCGCCTTCTGGCTCGAGCTCGACCTCGAGGCGCGGCGGGCGACCTGGCACCGCGCCCCGTACGACCCGGCCCCGGCGCGCCGGCGCGCGCAGGCGCTCGGGCTCGCCTAAGGCTCCTCGCGGGTGACCTCGCGCGCGGGCTTGTCGATCCGCATGCCGAGGAACGACGGATGCCGGAGGCGGCCGTCGCCGGTCCACTCCATGAACGCGATCTGGGCCACCAGCTCCGGCTCGACCCAGGTCGCGTCGCGCGGTATGCCCTTCTCCGGATCGAACGGGCTCGTATCGCGCTCCAGCGGGGCGAGTTGCCCGGCCAGCTCCTCGAGCGTCGCGTGACTGAAGCCCGTCCCGACCTTGCCGGCGTAACGGAGGCGGTCGCCGTCGAAGTAGCCCACGAGCAGCGCGCCGAGGTCGGTGCGCGAGCCCTTCGGAGCGGTGAAGCCGCCGATCACGAGCTCCTGCGCGCGCGTGCACTTGAGCTTGAGCCAATCGCGCGAGCGCGTCGAGACGTACGACGTGCCGAGCCGCTTGGCGATCAGCCCCTCCCAGCCGTCACGGCAGGCCTCCTCGAGCAGCGCGGCGCCGTCGCCGATCACCTGATCGGTGATCCGCAGCGGGTCCTTCCAGGCGAGCATGCCCTCGAGCGTCCGCCGGCGCTCCTCGAGCGGAAGCCCGCGCACGTCGTCGCCGTCCGCCACCAGGACGTCGAAGACGTAGTAGTAGAGGACGGCGCCCTCGCCGCCGCCGAACCGGTCGCGCCCGCCGACGAACGCGACCGCCTCGCCGTCGATCACGAACCCGTCGGCGGCGTCCGCGTCGAGGGCCGCGGCGACCGTCGGGTAGCGCTCGTTCAGCGACAGCTCGTTGCGCGAGTACAGGCGCGTCCGCCCACCGTCCTTGACGGCCAGGCAGCGGATGCCGTCGAGCTTGCGCTCGAACACCCAGCCGTCGACGGCCGGGCGCTCGGTGGTGAGCACCGCCTTCATCGGGGTCACGAACGCCGGTCGCACTCCCCGGCTGTATACCGCCTCAGTGGCTGGCGAGCGCGAGCCGGCCGCCGAGCGCGACGAACACGGCGCCGACGGTCCCGTTGACGGCGCGGGCGCTGCGCCGCCGCCGCAGCGCCGAGCTGAGGCGCGCGGCGCCGTAGGCGTAGGCGGTCAGCCAGGCGAAGACCATCGAGCCCATCGCGAGCACCATCGCCGGCGGGAGCAGCGCACTGCTGTCGGCGGAGACGAACTGCGGCACGAGCGCGGTCCAGAACAGGCCGACCTTCACGTTGAGCAGGTCGCTCGCGACGCCGCGCCGGAAGGCCGCCGCGGAGGAGGGCTCCGGACGCTCCCCGGCCTCCTCCGGCGTGAGCGCGTCGCCGCGCAGGGCGGCGCGCAGCGCCTGGACGCCGAGGACGACGAGGTAGGCGGCGCCGAGGAGCTTGAGCGCGGAGAACGCGGCGGCCGAGGTGTGCAGCAGCGCGGCGACGCCGAGCACGGACGCCGCACCGCTTGCGAACGTGTCCATGGCGGCCATGGTCCCGGCCTGCTTCTTTCAGCACAAGCGACCGTTCCTACAAGGGATCGTTCAGCGGAACTTCAAGAAGCCCCCGGCCAGGCCGGCTAGGTGAACCGCTGCACGAACCGCAAGGCGGTGTCGGCGACCTCCCGCCAGCCGTTGTCGATCGTCAGCGAGTGGCCGCGGTTCGGGACCTTCGTGATCTCGGTCACGGCCGGGTTGCGGCGCTGGCGCTTGTAGGAGGCGTTGGCGATCGCCCACGGAACCGTGTGGTCCTTCTCGCCGTCGATGAGCAGCAGCGGCCCGCGGTCCGGGTTGCCGGGGTCCAGCTTCGCCTCCGTCCGCGGGTTGATGTTCGCGTTGGCCATCTGCATCAGCGCAACGCCGGGCGCCGCAACGTGGTAGCTCTCGTAGAGCTCCTCGGCCTCGTCGCCGCTGAGCGCGTTCGCCCATCCGTACTTGAACTGGTCGAGGGTCAGCGTCACCGCACGATTGCGGTTGAGAGGATTGGTGAGCACGGGGGCCGCGGAGCGCAGGGCGGACACCGGGAGCGGCAGTACGCCGCGGAACGGGCCCGGGTCGATGGCGACGGTGGCGGCGGAAAGCCCGCGGTCGGCGATCAGCTGGGCGAGCAGCCCGCCGGTCGAGTGACCCATCACGACCGGCTTCTTCGCGAGGGCCTTGATCACCTCCTCGACGTGGTCGGCGACCTGGCCCAGCGTCTTGCCGGCGAACACCTCGGGACGCGCCCTGGCTTCCTCGATCGTGTCCGGATCGTCCGGCCACGATGGCGTCACCGCCGCATAGCCGGCCTCCTCGAACAGCTCGGCCCAGCGATCCCAGCTACTGGGCAGCAGCCAGAGCCCGTGGATGAACACGACCGGCGTCTTGCCACTGGCGTTGGCCCGCTCGATCTGCTCCGCTTCACGGGAGGTGATCGTTCCGGCCTGCGGGGTGATCGGTGCCATGGACGTTCCTCGGTCGCGGGTGGCTGGACACCCTCTCACGAGCGGGAACGCCGAGCAAGGAGCGGTACGAGCATCAGCGGCCCGGGGCTTCGCGCGCGAGCTCGCGCGCGATGCGGTCGATCGCATCGTTGAGGCGCGGATCCTCGTCGGGGCTCCAGTCGGCCACGAGCGCCCGCAGGGTCTCGCGCGAGGTGTCGATCAGGCGCTCGGCGACCGCTTGGCCGCGTTCGGTGAGCCGGTGGTCGTCCACGAGCCCGCGCTCGGCGAGGAGCCCGACCTGCTCGCGCACCCACGCTGCGTCGATCGGACGGTTGTCGGTGATCGTGTCGACGTCATCGAGGTCGACGCCATGACGGGCCTGGACGAGCAGCCAGGCGGGGCCGGGCGGGAGGCGCACGCCCGATGCCTCGACCGTGCGCTCGATGTGCGCCACGGTGCGCTCGCGGCCGACCAGCCTGGCGAGCTCGCGGCTCAGCTCGCGCAGCGAGTCGCCGCTCGACGGTGCCGCGAAGGCCTCGCCCACGCCACTCGTCTCGACCGTCTGGCGCAACGGCCGTTCCTCGACCAGCCACGACAGCAGGAAGGCGACCGCGAGGATCGCGGCGGCCACCAGGAACACGGTCGAGAGCGAGTCGCTGAAGGCGCCCGTGTAGGCGTCGCGGATCGCCGCGGGCAGGTCCTGGATGGCCTCCGGGTTCGCCGAGCCCCCGCTGACGCGCGCGGCCGGGGTGCCGACCAGCTCGTCGGTCAGCCGGGCGGTGAAGACCGCGCCGAGCGCGGCGGTGCCGAGCGACCCGCCCATCGAGCGGAACAGGCTGGCGCTGGAGGTCGCGACGCCGAGCTCGGCGTAGTCGACCGCGTTCTGCACCGCGAGCACGAGCACCTGCATCACGAGCCCGAGCCCGAGGCCCAGCACGAACATCGCGACGCCCGCGTACAGCGCCGAGGTGCCCGCGTCGAGCCGGCTCAGCAGCAGCATTCCGACCACGGCGATCGCCGTGCCCGCGATCGGGAACAGCTTGTAGCGGCCGGTGGCCGTGATCGCCGCGCCCGATCCGGTCGAGCCGAGCAGCACTCCCGCCATCACCGGGATCAGCTGCAGCCCTGACTCGGTGGGCGAGTCGCCGCGCACGACCTGCTGGAAGAGCGGCAGGTAGGTGAGCGCGCCGAACAGCGCGAAGCCGATGACGAAGCCGATCCCGCTCGTGACCACGACGACGCGGTTGCGGAACAGCGCCAGCGGCAGGATCGGCTCCGACGCGCGCGCCTCCGCACGCAGGAAGGCGAGCAGCCCGGCGAGCGCGATCACCACGAGCCCGGCGATCTGCGGCGAAGCCCAGTCGTACTGATTGCCGCCCCACGTGGTCAGCAGCACGAGCGCGCTCAGCCCCACCGCCAACAGCACCGCGCCCGCGTAGTCGATCGCGTGCTGCACCCGTTCCGTGACCGTCGGCAGGGTGACGGCCAGCGCGGCGAGCGCGATCAGGCCCAGCGGCAGGTTGATGTAGAAGATCCAGCGCCAGCTCAGGTGCGTGGTGAAGAAGCCCCCGATCAGCGGGCCGGCCACCGAGGAGACGCCGAAGACGGCGCCGGGAGCCGGTGTACCGCCCCCGCTCGCGCGGCGAGACGACGTCGCCGATCGCCGCCTGTGCACTCACCATCAGCCCGCCTCCGCCGAGCCCCTGGATCGCGCGGAAGGCGATCAGCTCCGTCATCCCCTGCGCGAGCCCGCACAGCGCCGAGCCGATCAGGAAGATCACCAGCGCGCCCTGGAGCACGAGCTTGCGGCCGTAGAGGTCGCCGAGCTTGCCGTACAGCGGCGTGACGATCGTCACCGCCAGCAGATACGA
>DATFQI010000177.1:0-7536 GCA_035264365.1 Solirubrobacteraceae bacterium | reverse complement strand
AACATGAACCTGCCGGCGGTCGGGAACCGCCACTCGGCGATCCCGCGCTGGCCCTGGCAGAGCATCACCGTGTCGGTGAACTCGGCCGCCTTCGGCGACGTGCCCGTCGGATACCAGTCGAACAGGTTCCCGTGCAGGTGGAACGAGTTGATCAGGTCGTACTCGAGCACGTTGACCACGTACACGCGCACGAGCTCGTCGCGCGCGACCGCGATCGGCGTGTTCATGTAGGCGAACGGGATCGAGTTGGCGGCGTAGACCTCGTTGGCCCGGTCGAAGTTCGTGTCGAAGCCGTTCATGACCATCACGAGCTCGTCGGCGTCCTCGCGCCCGTCCTCGGGATCGACGATGAACGCGCCGTAGAGCCCCTTGGCGATGTGCTCGGCCAGCGGCCGCACGTGGCAGTGGTAGAGGTGCAGCCCCGCCGGCAGCGCGTCGAACTCGTAGACCGTGCTGCCTCGCGGCTCGATCTGCCCGGCGCCGAGGCCCGGCACACCGTCCATCGTGGCCGGGTGGATGCCGTGGAAGTGGATCGTGTGCGGATGCTCCGAGGCGTTGTGGAACGTGATCCGCAGCCGCTCGCCCTCGCGGCAGCGCAGCGTCGGGCCGGGGACCCGGCCGTTGTAGGTCCAGGCCGCGAACTTCACGCCGGGCGCGACCTCGATCTCGCGGTCGAGCGCGACGAGCTCCCATTCGCGGATCACCCGCCCGGAGGCGGTGCGCGTCGTGCGGCCCCAGTCGAAGTCACGCACGAGCTCGTGCGGATCGAACCCGTTGGCCGCGTGGTCGACCGTGCGGCCGTCGCGGAAGTCCGCGTGGCCGGAGCCCTCGTGGCCGGCGTGGACCGCCTGACCGCCGTTCGAGTGGTGGCCGTGCTGGCCGGCGGCGGTGCCCTTCGAGGCCAGCAGCGCCGCGCCCGAGAGGCCGCCCGCGGCGATCAGCCGCCGTCGAGTGAGATGAGCCACGAGTGAGATTGTGGCATAACTAAACCATGGCTGCCGGGTAGCTGTCGATCATGGACGACATGGACAAGGGCAACAACAAGGGCAAGTGGGCCGAGACCGCGGACGAAGGAGTGGTCCCGGACGACCTCGGCGGCGACGAGGACGACAGCGCGGTACTCGGGCGCACGACGGGCTCGCAGGAGTCGGCGACCGAGGCGGGGGTCGACCCCGCCGGCGGAGACGAGGCCGACGCGACGTCCGACGGTGGCTCCGAGCCGCCGGACGACGCGGAGCCCGACCTCAAGGACGTCGGCGCCGCCCAGCGCCGAGAGGCGCGCTGAGCCGGCGGGTCAGTCGCCCGTCACCGCGACGTTGACGGTCCGGCAGCGCCCGCAGCGCACCCGGACCTTCTTGGTCATGTGCGCGGCGTCCATCGACTCGGCGAGCACGTTGCCGCACGTCACGCAGACGTAGTCGTCGGCGCCGTTGCCGCGGAAGGCGGGGCGATCCGGATCCTCCTGGATCGCCGTCCCCGCGGCGAACGGGACCTCGCCCGCGCGGATCTCCCGCATCACGACACGCGCCACGCCGCGCTCAGATCTGGCCGAGCTTGGTCGTGAAGTCGGTGATCAGGCCGTCGAGCACGCCGACCATCACGCCCTCGCCCATCGACGCGGCCTTGCCCGTGATCTGCGCCCGCGTGTGGATCGAGCCGCCGCCGTCGGAGAGCTGGAAGGTCACGTCCGCATTGGCATGCCCGGTCCCGCCCGACTCGCGCGCCTTGACCTTCATCACCGCGCGACGGGCGGCGGCGTCCTGCTCGACGACCTCGATCGTGCCGACCATCTTCATCGACATCGCCCCCATCTTGAGCAGGATCTGCGCCTTGACCGAGTCGGGCCCGGTCCGCTCGATCACGCTGCCGCCCTCGACGGCGGGGACGACGCGCTCGAGGTCGGTGATCGCCGCGAAGCTCTCGTCGAGGGGCTTCTCGGTGGTGAAGGAGTGGTCGAGCTCAACGGCCATGCGTGAAGTCTCCTGCGTCAGGACGTGGGATATATGCTCGCGCGACGTGATCGAGCCTGGCACGCACCGGTTCGGGCCGAGCGACGCCACGCTCTCCGTGCACACGCGGCGAGGCGGCGCCGCGGCGAAGGCCGGGCACGACCTGCTGCTGCACGTGACGGCGTGGGAGGGCACGCTCACGATCGGCGGGGACGGCGCACCGGCGGCTGCGGAGCTCTCCGCCGACGCGACGTCGCTGCGCGTCCAGAAGGGCACGGGCGGGATGAAGCCGCTCGACGACGAGGACAAGGCCAACATCCATCAGACGATCGACGACGAGGTGCTCGAGCGGCGCGACATCGCCTTCCGGTCGACCTCCGTGGACGGCGGCTGGGCCGACGGCGAGCTGACGCTCGGCGACCGCACGCGGCCGCTCTCGGTCTCCCTCACGGTCGCCGACGACGGCACCGTCACCGCCACCGCGACCGTCAGGCAGTCCGAGTGGGGCATGAAGCCCTACTCCGCCCTGTTCGGGACGCTGAAGGTCCTCGACGAGGTCGAGATCGCGCTCGAGGGCCACCTTTAGCGCGGCCACCTAGTTGCGGTAGACCGTCTGCGCGTCGAGGCCGCCCTCGACCCCGGGCGGCAGCTCGCCGGTGCCGTGCGCGTAGAGCGCGACGTCCTCGATCGTCTTGTAGGCCTCGCCGGCGGACCACGCGCCGTTGGACCACTCCAGCGAGTCGGGCGGCGCGTCGAGCGCCATCGCGGCCAGCAGCCGCCCCTTGTCGCGGATCTTCGCGGTCGCGCTCGAGATCGCGGCCGGCGTGCCGGCGGACGGGCTCGTGTTGAAGCCGTGGCCCGCCCCGAAGCGGTCGGTGTCGGCGGGGACGACCTTCACGTCCAGCGCCGGGATGCCCAGCTCCTCGCCGACCAGCGCGGCGTAGTCCGGCTCCTTCCCGTCGGCGTCCGTCGTCAGGCTGAGCACCATCTTCCCGGTGGGGTGCACGCGCAGGAAGACTGCGCGATAGACCTCGTCAGGCACTCCGCTCCTCCTTCTCTCGCTTCAGTCGCTCCCGCTCCTGGTGGGCCGTCAGCGCGTTGTGCTCCTCCAGGTCGCAGAACGCCGGCCGCGGCCCGCCCAGCGGGTGGGCGGGCATGGCAGGCCGCTCGCAGCCCGGGTAGATGCAGGTCTCCTCAGCCACCGATCGACCACCCCGGCGTGGTCCTGCCCCGGCTCGGGCCGTAGCCGCTCGGCATCGCGACCGAGCTTCCGGGGACCGGCGTGGCGCTCGCCCACTGCTCCGGCTCGGCGGCCGCCGGCGGCGCGAACGTGTGGTCCTCCAGCGGGTCACCGGCGATCGCGTCGACGACCTCGCCGAGCGCTGCGAAGCTGTGGCCGCTCACGAGCGCGTCGCAGTGCGGCAGCGCGGCCACCATGCCCCCGGCACCCACCGAGAACGCGTCCGCACCGACGCGCGGGTTGACCCAGACGATCCGGTGGGCCAGGCGCGCGAGCCGCGCCATCTCCCGCCCGACCAGCTCCGGGTCGCCCCGCTCCCAGCCGTCGGAGAGGATCACGACGACCGCGCCGCGCGCCATCCCGCGACGGCCGTGGCGATCGTTGAAGGCCTTCAGCGCGTCGCCCAGCCGGGTGCCGCTGGACCAGTCCGGCGCCGTCGCCGCGGCCCGCTGGATCGCGCGCTCGGGATGGCGGCCGCGCAACGCGCGGGTCAGGCGCGTCAGTCGCGTGGCGAAGGCGAACGCCTCGACCGACGGACCGCCGGCCGCCGCGGCGGCGAGCAGCTGCAGGTAGGCCCGCGCATAGGGCTCCATCGAGCCCGAGATGTCGCACAGCATCACGAGGCGGCGGCGCTGCACCCGGCGCCGGCGGTGCGCGAGGCGGATCGGCTCGGCGCCGCTGCGCAGGCTTCCGCGCAGCGTGCGCCGGAGGTCGATCTGGCGGCCGTGGCGGCCGCGCTCGTAGCGGCGCGTGCGCTTCGGCGGCGGCGCGAGCTCGAGCCGCGCCATCAGCCGGTACAGCTGCGCCAGCTCGCCCGGCTCGAGCTCGTCGAAGCGGCGGCTCGCGAGCCGCTCCTCGTCGCCGGCCACGGCGCGCGGGATCTCGAACTCCTCGCTCGGGTCCTCGGCGCCGTGCGCGTGCGGGAACGACGTCTGCTCGAGCGGCACCACGTCGCGAGCGTCGGCGGCCTCGTGCTCGATGGCAAGCTCCGACCCCGGTCCGAAGACGGCGCGGAAGACGGCGTCGAAGGCGGCGACGTGCGCCTGGTCGGAGACGAACACGCCGCGGCCGATCCAGTACAGGCGGCGGCGCGTGAGCGGCCGCACGAGGTCGAGCGCGCGGGCGAACGCGGCCGGGCGCTCCGGGGTGACCGGGACGCCAGCGTCCCGGAGGCGCCGCCCGAACGCCGCGGTGACCGCGGGCAGGTCGAGCAGGACCGTCTCGAGACCGAATGCAGACCCGGGCTTGCTCACGGCTGTCGCACCAGCCGTTCGAGCCCGGCCGCGCGGATCACGTCCTGGTCCTCGTCGTACTTGAGCACCGAGCCGAGCGTGCGGTCGACGGCCGCCTCGTCGAGGCGCTCGACACCGAGCAGGTCGAGCGCGGCGAGCCAGTCGATCGCCTCCGCGATCCCGGGCGGCTTCTGGACGTCGCTGTCGCGCATGCGCGAGATGGCGTTCGCGACCTGGACCGCGAGCGTCTCGGACGCGCCCTTGACCCGGCGGCGGACGATCTCGACCTCGCGCTCCGGCGACGGGTAGTCGATCCAGTGGTACAGGCAGCGGCGCTTGACCGCGTCGTGCAGATCGCGGGTGCGGTTGGAGGTCAGCACGATCGCGGGCGGATGGCTGGCCGCGATCGCGCCCAGCTCGGGGATCGAGACCCGCGCCTCCGCGAGCAGCTCGAGCAGGAACGCCTCGAAGTCGTCGTCGGCGCGATCGATCTCGTCGATCAGGAGCACCGCCGGCCGCGGGCCCGGATGCTCGAGCGCCTGCAGGAGCGGCCGCCGGATCAGGTACTCGGACGAGAACAGGTCCTCCTCGCGCAGCGCGGTCCCGCCCGCTTCGGCCAACCGGATACTGAGCAGCTGGCGGGGGTAGTTCCACTCGTACAGCGCCTCGGCGGCGTCGATGCCGTCGTAGCACTGCAGGCGGATCAGCGGCGTGTCCAGCACAGCGGCCAGCGCACGCGCGGCCTCGGTCTTGCCGACGCCCGCCTCGCCCTCGAGCAGCAACGGCTGCGGCAGGCGCAGCCCGAGGAAGAGCGACGTGGCGAGCCCCTCGTCGACGAGGTAGTCCACCGCCGCCAGGCGCTGCGCGAGCGTCTCGATGTCGGGCGCGATCCGCGCGAGCTCGTTCATGCCGTGGCCAGCACGGCCCGGTAGTCCTCGGGCGTGTCGACGTCGAGCGGGACCGGCCCGGGCACGCGCACCTCGGCGACGGCGTCTCCGCCGCGGTCCAGCAGCCGCCACACGCCCTTGTCGCCGTGCAGGTTCGCGAGGTCGCCGAACACGGAGCGCGCGAAGGCGACCGGGTGCCCGCGGCCGTCGTCGTAGCGGCACACCGCCAGTTCGGCATCGCCGCGGCCGGCGAGCAGCGCGCCCACCGTCTGCGCCGTGACGGCCGGCTGGTCGCCGAGCATCAGCAGCAGCAGATCGCAGCGCGGGTCGACCGCCGCGAGCGCGGCGGCGATCGAGGACGAGCAGCCGTCCCCGTACGCGTCGTTGACGACCACCTCCACGCCGCTCAGGTCGACGCCCGCCTTGACGTCGGCGGCAGCGCCGCCGATCGCCACGATCGTCTGGTCGAAGGAACACGCGCGCGCGGTGCGCACGACGTGGCCGAGCAGCGTGCCGTCGCGGTACGGGAGCAGCTGCTTGGGGCGGCCCAGCCGCTCGGAGCCGCCGGCGCCGAGCACGAGCCCGCAGGTGAACCGATCAGGCATGCTGGCGCTCGAAGGCCTGCCGGCAGCCCTCGCAGCAGAAGTGGAACGTCTCGCCGTCGTGCTCGAGCGACGGCGTACCCGTGCCGACCGCGACGGTCATGCCGCACACGGGATCGACAGCAGTGACGGCGCGCGAGCTGCGACGCACCTCGATGATCCGAGCGAGGATCGAGACGGCGATCTCCTCCGGCGTGCGGGCGCCGATGTCCACTCCGGCCGGCGTGTCGATGCGCGCGAGCAGCTCGTCCGGGACGCCGTCGCTGCGCAGCTCGCCGATGACCCCCTGGCCGCGGCGCCGGCTGGCCACGAGGCCCACGTACGGCAGACCGGCCTCGAGGCCGGTGCGCAGCGCGGGCAGCTCCTCGCGGCCGTGGCCCGCCACGACGAGCGCCAGGTCGCGCGGCCCGGGCTGGAACTCCCCATCCGCCACAGCGACCATGTCGAGCCCGACCTGCGCGCCGAGCCGCTTCAGCGCCTCGGGGATCGGCATCTCACCCTCGACGAACACGCGCGGCGCGCCGACCACCGGTTCCAGGAACACCTCGATCATCCCTCCCGACAGGCACGGGTTCTGCACCGTGACCACCCCGCGCTCCTCGTCGCCGCCGAACGGCACGATCCGGAGCAACATCGGCTCGGCGGACTCGATCGCACTGAGCGCGTAGGTGCGGACGCTCTCCTCGGCGCAGTCACCCCCGACGAAGCCCTCGATGGTCCCGTCGCCCAATACGAGCGCGGTGTTGCCGACCTTGGCGCTGGTCGGCCGCTGCACCCGCACGACGGTGACGTGGACGAACGGCTCGCGGCGCTCCGCGAGCTCGAATGCCCGCCTCGTGAGGGCCGGGCTCATCATTGCGGCGGCTCGGGGCGGCCCTGCATCGCCGCCCAGACGCGGGCCGGCGTGCACGGCATGTCGATGTGGTCGACCCCGTGGGTCTCGTGCAGCGCGTCGATGATCGCGTTGACGATCGCGGGCGGCGAGCCCACGTTCGGGGACTCGCCGATGCCCTTGGCGCCGAGCGGGTGGTGCGGGCACGGCGTGACCGTCTCGCCCAGCTCGAAGTCGGGGCACTCGAGCGCGGTCGGGATCAGGTAGTCCATGAACGAGGAGTTCAGGCAGTTGCCCTCCTCGTCGAAGGAGATCAGCTCCATCAAGGCGATCCCGACGCCCTCCGCCAGCCCGCCGTGGATCTGGCCGTCCACGATCATCGGGTTGATCCTGACGCCGCAGTCGTCGACCGCGATGAAGCGGCGGACGCTCACTTGGGCGGTGTCGGGGTCGACGTCGACGACGGCGATGTAGGCGCCGTAGGGATAGGTGAGGTTCGGCGGGTCGTAGATGACCTGGGCGTCGAGGCCGCCCTCCATCGCTTCGGGCATCGGCGCGCCGCTATAGGCGTGTGCGGCGATGTCCTCGATCATCGCGCCCTTCTCAGGGTCGCCCTTCATGTACCAGCGGCCCTTCTCCCAGGCGAGGTCCTCCGGCCGCGCCTCGAGCATCGTCGCGGCGATCTGGCGCGCCTTGTCGCGCACCTTGCGCGAGACGATCGCGACCGCGCCGCCCGACACCGGCGTCGAGCGACTGCCGTAGGTGCCGAGGCCGTAGGGCGACTTGTCCGTGTC
>DATFQI010000176.1:0-10533 GCA_035264365.1 Solirubrobacteraceae bacterium | reverse complement strand
GCCGGCGAGCTGAGCGCCTTCGCGATCTCCGGCTGGAACGCCTCGACCACCGCCTCGGCGGTCTCCTCGTAGCCGAAGGCCAGGTAGCAGGCCCCGATCACTGCCTCGATCACCGAGGCCAGCACCCGCTCGGTGTGCGCGAGCTGCTCCGCCGCCGGCCCGCGCGCGTCCTGCGGCGCCGCCGCCCGCAGCCGCTCCGGCAGCCCTAGCCGCTCCGCGACCGCCCGGCACGAGCGCCCGGAGACCGCCTGCGCGCGGATCTTCGTCAGCCGGCCGGCGCCGTGCGTGTCCGCCTGCAGCCGCGGCCACAGATGCGTCGTGACCGCCAGCCCCAGCACCGAGTCGCCCAGGAAGGCCAGCCGCTCGTAGGACGCCGAGCGGCGCTCCACCCACGAGGCGTGCGTGACCGCCTGCCGGGCGAGGTCGTCCGGCAGCCGCTCCAGCAAGTCGTTGAGCTTGCGCAATCAGGATGATCCGGACGCGGACGGGAGGTGCTCGAGCACGAAGTCCACGGCCTGCCCCACGGTCTGCACCTTCGCCGCCTGCTCGTCGGACATCCGCACGCCGTAGGTGTCCTCGAGCTCCTGCACGAGCGTGTAGAGGTCGAGCGAGTCGGCCTCGAGGTCGCGCTTGAAGTGCGTCTGCTCCGTCACGCGCGCGGGGTCGATCTGCAGCTCGTCGGCGAGATGGGCGCGGATCAGCTCGAGGACTTCTTCTCGGGTCATGGCTGGTCGGGCAAGGTAGCGGCGGCCGCGGACGGCTCCGGCACGCTGCGCAGCGCCCCCGCCTCGGCCAGCCGCTCGTGCGTGCGCCCGAGCACGTCCTCGCGCACCCCGCGCGCGGCGACCTCGATCGCGCTCGCGAAGCCGCGCGCGCCGAAGGATCCGTGCGGGACGACGCCGAGGTGCCGCAGGCCGAGCAGCACCGCGCCGCCGTGCGCCTCCGGGTCGATCTGCGCGCGCAGCCCGCCGAGCGCCGGCTTGAGCAGCAGCCCGCCGAGCTTGGAGCGCAGCGAGGACATCGCCGCATCGCGCACCGAGCGCAGCAGCACGTCGGAGGTCCCCTCCATCACCTTCAGCGCGACGTTGCCGGCGAAGCCGTCGGCGACGAGCACGTCGCAGACGCCCTTGCCGATCGCGAAGCCCTCGACGTTGCCGACGAAGTCGATCGCGCCCGGGTTCTCGCTCAGCGCGGCGTGCGCGGCGACGACGTCCTCCGGCCCCTTGGACGGCTCCTCGCCGTTGGAGAGCAGCGCCACGCGCGGGCGCTGGACGCCCATCACGACCTCCATGAAGGCCGCCCCCATGTGCGCGAACTGGACGAGGTGCTCCGGGCGCACGGCGACGTTGGCGCCCGCGTCGAGCAGCAGGAAGGGCGAGCCGGGGACGGGCACGACGATCGCCAGCGCCGGGCGGTGCACGCCACGGGCGCGCTTGAAGCGGAACAGCGAGGCGGCGAGCGCGGAGCCGGTCGAGCCGCCCGAGACGAGCGCGTGCGCGCGGCCGGAGGCGACGGCCTCCACGGCCTGCACGATCGAGGCCTCTGGGGTGGAGCGCACCGCCCGCGCGGGGTCGGCGGCCTTGGCGATCGAGACGGGAGCGTCGACGACCTCGACGCCGGCGCCGGCGAGCTCGCCCGCGGGGCCGAACAGGATCACGTCGATGCCGCGCGCGGCGGCGAGGGCGGCGCCGCGCGCCACCTCTGCGGGGCCGAGGTCGGCCCCGTTCGCGTCGACCGCGACCGTGACCTGCTCGACCATGTGAGGCGCTACGGCCTAGTGGTCGTGGTCGTGATCGTGGTCGTGACCGGAGAGGTCCACGACCTCACGGCCGCCGTAGGAGCCGCAGTGCGGGCAGACCCGGTGCGGGCGCCGCGGCTGGCGGCACTGCGGGCACGTGTTGATCGACGGCGACGTGATCTTGTGCTGCGACCGGCGCTTGGTGGTGCGCGAGTGCGACTGCTTCTGCTTGGGGACGGCCATGGGCGGCGAACAGAGTAGCGAATGGCGCTGCGCCACCCGTTGCTGTGGCAGGCGCCGAGGGCGTGTGGGGTTGCTCTGGCGTGGGCAACGGCATCGGCTTGTACGGGGGAGGGGTTTGCTCCGGTGACGCGAGCGTGCACTTGTTCAGCCTGGGCGTGAGTAATTGCACGCTCGATGCGCGAGCGGTGGATAGCTCGGTCTCAGCCCGACTTATCCACCGGTCGGCGCAACCCGGGCGAACCCCCCTCCCCTACAAGCGAACGCCGTTGCCCACGCCGGCGCAACCCGCAACGTCCTCGGCGCCTGCAAAGAGGCGCTAGTCGAACCTCAGCTCGGAGAGCTTCGACCACCGCGGATCGGGCCCGGACTCGTGCCGGTGGTCGGGCTCCTCGTTGAGGTTGGCGCCGCATTCCGGGCACAGGCCCGCGCAGTCGGGACGGCAGGTGAGCTGCGCCGGCATCGCGAGCGCGAGCGCGTCGCGCGCCCAGGCCGCGAGGTCGAGCACGTCCTCGCCCTCAGTGACGTAGGGCGACTGGAGCTCCTCGCCGCCGCCGGGCTGGCTGACCTCGCGGGCGTCGACCTCCTGAGTCAGCTCGGCCGGGTCGAGGCAGCGCATGCACGGCCCGTGCAGCGAGGCGGTGAAGCGCAGGCGCAGCGCCCAGCCGCTCCCGGTGGTGCGGGAGACGTCGAGCCGGACGGGGACGAGGGAGGGCTCGACGGCGTAGGACTGCCCGCCGTAGTCGAACGGCGCGATCGCGGTATGCAGGTCGAGCCGGCGGCCCTCGCCGGAGGACAGTCCCAGCGGCGCGAGCTCGAACAGATCGGTGCGCTGGGGCATGCCTTCAACTGTAGGCCGCCTCAGTCCTCGTCCTGCTCCCCGCCGTCCCCCTCGCCCTTGAGCTCGCGCTTGAGCACCTTGCCCGTCGCATTGCGCGGCAGCTCGTCGATGAACTCCACGTCGCGCGGGACCTTGTAGCCGGCCAGGTTGGACTTGACGTACTTCTTGACCTCGTCCTCGGAGAGGTCCGCGCCGTCCTTGGTGACCACGACCGCCTTCAGCCGCTGGCCGAACTCCTCGTCGTCGACGCCGAAGACCGCCGCCTCGCCGATCTTCTCGTGGCCGGCGAGCAGGTCCTCGACCTCCTGCGGGAAGACGTTCTCGCCGCCGGAGACGATCATGTCGTCGTCGCGGCCGTCGACGAACAGGCGCCCGCCCTCGTCGAAGTGGCCGACGTCGCCGGAGGACATCAGCCCCTCGATGACGTCCTTGTTGCCGCCGCCCGTGTAGCCCTCGAACTGCATCTCGTTGCCGACGAAGATGCGGCCGGTCTCCCCCTGCGCCACCTGCTTCCCCTCGTCGTCGAACAGCTTGACGATGGTGCCGCGCGGCGGCTTGCCCGCCGTCCCGGGCGCCTTGCGCAGGTCGTCGGGCGTGGCGATCGTCGCCCACGCGACCTCGGTCGAGCCGTAGAGGTTGAAGAGGTTGTCGCCGAACAGGTCCATCCAGCGGTCCGACAGCGAGCCGGGCAGCGCGGAGCCCGACGCGGGCACGGCCTTGACGGCGCTCAGGTCGTAGCGCGTCAGGGTCTCGTCGTCGAGCTCGAGGATGCGCTGGAGCATCACCGGCACGACGACGAGCGCGGTCGCCTGGTGCTGGGCGGTCAGCGACAGCGTCGCCTCCGGGTCGAACTTGCGCTTGAGCACGATCGTCGACGCGAGCGAGATGCCGAGGCTCCAGTGCGCGTAGCCCCAGGAGTGGAACAGCGGCGCGGCGATCATCGTCGTCTCGCGCGCCTTCAGCGGGATCCGGTCCAGCAGCGCCGCGATCGGGTCCATCGACTTCGGCTGCGAGCGGTTGGCGCCCTTCGGGGTGCCCGTCGTGCCGGAGGTCAGGATCGTCGCCTTGCCCGGCTGCTTCGGCGGGCTGAGGTTCTGGATGTTGCCGCTCCTGACCAGCTCCTCGATGCGCGTTTCGCCGGACTCCTCCTCGGGCTCGTGCCAGGCGATGAAGCGCTTGAGCTCGACGTCGGCCTCGTCGAGCAGGCCGGCGAACTCCTGGTCGTACACGAGCGCCTTCGGCTCCTCGCGCTCGAGCACGTCGGTCAGCTGCGGCTTGGAGAACGCCGTGTTGAGGAACAGGGCGTGGGCGCCGAGCTTCGAGCAGGCCACGACCGCCTCGATGAAGCCGCGGTGGTTGCGGCACATGATCGCGACGCCGTCGCCCGGCCCGATGCCCGCGTCCGCGAACGCGTGCGCGAGCGCGTTCGTGCGCCGGTGGACCTCGAGGAAGGTCAGCGTGCCCGCCTCATCGACGATCGCGACCTCGTCGGGGTAGCGCGCGGCGTTGACGGTGTAGGCGGCGGCCGGGGTGGGGCCCCAGCGCACGAGCGCGATCCCGGTCTGCAGCAGCCGGTCGGGGCGCGAGGGCCGGATGATCCCGGCCTTGGTCAGCGTCGCCAGTGTCTGCGACTTGGTCTTGACGGTCGTGGCGATCTGGCCGGGGAGCGACATGGTCAGAATCCAATCATCGTTCGGGCAGGCGCAGCCCCACCGGCGCCTCGCCGGTCTCGATGAAGGCCCGGATGTCGCGCGCGCGGCGCGGGTTGAGGAAGACGTGGCGCTGCCCGACCGACGGCTTCTCGGCCAGCAGCCCCGCGCCGAGCAGCGCCTCCCCGGCCGCCTGCGCGAGAGCGCGGTCGTTGCCTGCGAACCCGCGCGCGAGATGCGCGAAGTCGGTGTGGTAGCCGCCCCACTTGCCCATCCCGTCGAGCCGCTGGAGGATCCGCCGCGCGACGCGGCGCGCCGGATCGGGATCCTCGTGCGGGCGCACGGCGGCGCCGCGGCCGCCCCCCAGCAGCGCCAGGAGGGCCTCCTCCCGCTGCTCGCCCTCGTACTCCGCGCCCAGCCGTGCCTCCGCCTCGGCGACGCGCAGCGGGTGCCCGGCGCCGATCGGCTCGCGCAGCTCGCCCGGCTCGAGCACGCCGGGCGGGAGCGCGCGGGCGGCGGCGCGCAGGCGGTCGACGCCCGCCACCTGCTCGGCGAAGGCGTCGGGCGCGAGCTCGGCGAGCTCCTCCAGCTCGACCTGCGCCGGGTACGCCAGCAGCAGCGCGCCACCGCTCTCCCCCGCGCGCAGCGCGAGATCCTCGGGTCCCGACGGGCGGCCCGGGCAGGCGAGGTCGACGAGCGCCGCGACGGTCGCGGCGATCAGCAGCCACTCGCGCTCCCCGGCGGCCTCCGGGTCGGCGCGCAGCCCGGCGTCGGCGGGCGTCGCGGCGAGCAGCAGCCCGTCCTGGGCGGCGAAGGCGACCTCGACCGGCGACTCGTAGCCCGAGCGCGGCTTGGCGAGCTCCTCGCGGCCGTGGCGCAGCGCCGCGGCGAGCACCTCGCGCAGACGGGCGGAGGCGCTCGGGGGCGCCTCCACCCCGCCGGCGGCGTCGAGCTCGGCCTCGAGTGTGGATGCGCCGAGCGGGTCGTGGTTCATCGATGATCCGTGTCCGGCTCGGCGTCGTGGGCCGAGTCAGAGTCGATTGACCGCGGTTCCTCGTGGCGGGTCACTTGGATCGCGGTCAATCGGCTCTGGCGAACGGCCACGGCGGCGAGACGCCGCGGGGATCGGTGAAGCACGACCTGGCTCACGCGATTACCGTACCCGCGGATGGCCGAGACACCCGTCCGCCGCAAGGTGCGCGCCACGGGGCGCGTCCAGGGCGTGTTCTTCCGCGACAGCACGCGCCGCGAGGCGCAGCGGCGCGGCGTCGCCGGGTGGGTGCGCAACTGCGGCGACGGCGCGGTCGAAGCCGTCTTCGAGGGGCCGCCGGACGCGGTCGCGGCGCTGGTCGACTTCACGCGCGCCGGGCCCGGACACGCGCAGGTCGACGAGCTCGACGTCGAGAGCGAGGAGCCCGAGGGCCTGCGCGGCTTCGACGTCCGCTGACGGGCGTAGCCTGCGGTGGCCGATGGAGGCTGCCACCCCACTCCGCCCGACCCGCGTCCACGCGCTCGTCGGCCGCCTGATCGTCGAGAACGTCGTCGTCGACGACCCGGTCGCCGCCGAGCTGGTCAGCCGCGCGATCGACGCCGGCGAGGATCCTGCGCGCGTGGTCGCCGACGCGATCGAGATCGGCGCGCGCGTGCTGGACCGCGAGCACGCCGGCTCGAGCGTCGAGGTCCTGCGGGCCGACATGGAGAAGACCTCGCGCGAGGTCGAGGCGCGCCTGGGCGCGACCTCCGAGCAGGTGGTCACGGAGCTGCGAACGCGCCTCGAGGAGGCCTTCGGCCCCGACCAGGGCCACGTCACGCGCGTCCTGCAGCGCCACTTCGGCGCCGAGTCGTCGACCGCCGTCCAGCACCAGGTGCGCACCGCGGTCGCCGAGCTGCTCAACGAGTCGCGCGAGCGGCTCTACAAGCAGTTCTCCAGCGCCGACGAGTCGAACCCGCTGGCGTCGTTCCAGAAGCTCGCCGTGCAGGCGATCCGCCAGTCCTCCGACCAGCAGCACGCGCACTTGCGCGAGATGAACGAGCGCATCGGCTCGCTGCAGCTGGAGATCGCCAAGCTGCAGGCCGAGCGCGAGAAGGCGCTCGAGGTCGCCGCCGAGCACGAGCGCTCGACCGCCAAGGGCCGGCCCTACGAGGAGGCCGTCTTCGACGCGATCGACGCGATCGCGGGCGGCGCCGGCGACGACTGCGACGCGGTCGGCGACATGGCCGGCGTGGGCGGCCGCAAGGGTGACGTCGTGGTCGCGATCGACGGCTGCTCGGGCTCGCCGCGCGGTCGGATCGTCTTCGAGGCCAAGAACTCGCGCGTGGCCAAGAAGGTCGCGCTCGCCGAGCTCGACGAGGCGATGACGCAGCGCGACGCGGCGTTCGGCGTCTGGGTCGTGCCCTCCGAGGAGCAGCTCCCGGCCCGGGTGCAGCCGCTGCGCGAGATCAACGGCGACAAGCTGTTCGTCGTCTACGACCCGGAGCAGGGCCGGCAGGCGCTCCAGCTCGCCTACCTGCTGGCGCGCGCCCGGGTGCTGATGGCGCGCGGCGAGGCCGAGGGGCTGGACACGACGGCGATGCGCGGGGAGCTCGAGCGGGCGCTCGGCGCGCTCGAGGAGGGCCGGCGGATCCGCCAGCAGCTCACGATCGCGACCAACGGCGTCTCCACGGCGCGCGAGATCCTGGACTCGATGGAGCAGCGCGTGAAGGCGCACCTCGAGCAGGTCGACGCGCTGCTCGCCGGCGCGGACCCAGAAGACGACGAGTGAAAACGGCCAACCTTCTGGTGCCTTGGCGGGTGGTGGGGGTATGAGCCTCCGACTCTGCCTCGCCGCCACGATCCTCGCCGTCGCCGTCGCGCTCGCCATCGCGAGCGAGAGCGGGGCCCAGAAGCCGCCCAAGCCGGGGGCCACGACGCTGAAGGCCTCAGCGCAGCAGGTGACGTTCTCCACGCCGGTCGCGCTGACCGGCAAGGTCAAGGGCGCCAAGCAGGCGATGACGGTCACGCTCGAGCGCCGCGCGGCGAATGCCACGGCCTTCGTGGCCGCCGGCACCACCACGACCGACGTCAACGGCGACTTCGCGTTCGCCGACCGCCCGAGCAAGAGCTCGGTGTACCGCGTCACGGCCGGGACGGCCGCGAGCCCCGAGGTCGCGGTGGCGGTCGCGCCGCTCGTCGGGCTCAAGGTCGGCGACGCGACGCCGCGCAAGGGGCAGCGCGTGCGCTTCAAGGGCACCGTGCGCCCGCAGCACGACGGCACGCGCGTCGCGATCCAGCGCAAGCGCGCCGACGGCATCTGGGCGACGGTGCGTACGGCCGCGCTGCGCGACGCCGGCAGCGCCTACTCGCGCTACTCCAAGCGGATCCGGATCCGCCGCAGCGGCACGTTCCGGACGGTGATCACGGCGCACGCCGACCATGCCGAGGGCGTCAGCCGCGAGCGCACGCTGACGGTCGGCTAGGCCGCGCTGCGGGCGCGCCAGGCGTCGCGCAGCTTGACCGCGGAGCCCGTCCGCAGCACGGCGCCCGAGTAGATCCGCGCGGCGAGCGGGATCAGCGCGGCCGCCGCCGCGAGGGTGACGACCGCCCCGCCGACGACCTCGTACCACGGCGCGGCGCCGACGAGGATCCGCGGCGGCAGCGTCATCGGCGCCGTGAACGGGATGAAGGCGCTGACGTGGGCGAGCGTGCCCTCCGGGTCGGAGTTCACGGCGAAGGCGATGAACAGCGAGATCATGATCGTGAGCGTCAGCGGGGTCGCAGAGGCCTGCAGCTCCTCCAGGCGCGGCACGAGCGCGCCGGCGCACGCGAACGCGCAGGCGAAGAACGCGTAGCCGAGCACGAACCACAGCAATGAGAGGCCGACCGCGATCAGCAGGTCGGAGTCGACGTCGACCGCGCCGGTCGCGGTGGCGACGAGCAACCCGACCGCGGCGACCAGCAGCAGCTGTGCGAGGCCGAGCAGGCCGAGCCCGATCACCTTGCCGGCCAGCAGCTCCCGGGGGCGGATCGTCGAGAGCAGGATCTCGACGACGCGCGAGGCCTTCTCCTCGACGACGCCGCTGGCGACCCAGAAGCCGTAGGTGAGCAGCTGGCCGTAGAGGATCAGGATCGTGAAGAACGCGAGGCCGCCGAGCGAGTCGCGGCGGTCGTCGACGGGCTCGATCGTGCTCACCCGCAGCGGCTCGGGTGACAGCGCGGCACGGACCTCGCCCTCGGACAGCCCGGCCTCGCGCAGCGCGGCGCCGCTGCGGACCTCGCGGTCGGCCGCCTGCAGCACGCCCACGAGCTTGTCGTCTGGCTTCTCGCGGCTGCGCAGGACGTCGTCGGTGAGGACCGCGTCGAGCTCGCCGTCGCGCAGCTCGGTGTCCGCCCCGTCGGGCTCGACGCGGCGGACGGTGATCTCGGCGTCGAAGGCGCCCGCGCCGGCGCGAGCCGCCTCCGCGACCTTCGCGGCCTGCTCGCCGACCGCACCGACCGTGTAGCGGTCCTGCTCGTCGAGGCCGAGCAGCGGCGGGAGCACGACGACGAGCGCGATGATCGCGATCGAGACGCAGGTGCCGACCAGGAACGAGCGCTCGCGCACCCGCTCGGTCAGCTCGCGGCGCGCTACCAGCCGCACGGCCGAGCGCCTCATGTCGCCACCGCCTTGCGGAACAGGTCGGTGAGCGTCGGGCGCTCGAGGCTGAAGTGGGTGACGGTCCCCGCGCGGCGGGCGGCGTCGAGCACTTCCTCGGGGGTCGCGCCGTCGGTCAGCGCGACCAGCAGCGAGCCGTCGCGGCCGCGCGAGACCGTCTCGGCGGCGGGCACCGCGGCCAGCCAGCCGTCGCCGTCCTCCCCCGCGACCGCCACGCGCACCGTGCGCCCGTCGCTGCCGCGCAGCTCGTCGACGGTGCCGCTGGCGACGAGCCGGCCGTCCTTGACGATCGCCACCGCCTCGCAGAGCCGCTCGACGAGCTCGAGCTGGTGGCTGGAGAACACCACGGGCACGCCCGTGGCGGCGTACTCCGACAGCACGCCGGAGAGCACGTCGACGCCGACCGGGTCGAGGCCGGAGAACGGCTCGTCGAGCACGAGCAGCTCGGGGTCGTGCACGAGAGCGGCGGCGAGCTGGACGCGCTGCTGGTTGCCGAGCGAGAGCGTCTCGACGCGGTCGCCGGCGCGCTCGGTCAGCCCGAGCCGGTCGATCCAGCGCCCGGCGGCGGCCGCCGCCTCGGCGGGCTGGGCGCCGTGCAGCCGCGCGAGGTAGACGAGCTGGGCACGCACGCGCATCTTCGGGTACAGCCCGCGCTCCTCCGGCATGTAGCCGAAGCGCGAGCGCGTCGCGGCGTCGACGCGCTTCCCGCGCCAGCGGACCTCGCCGCGGTCGGGGGCGAGCACGCCGAGCACGATCCGCATCGTGGTGGTCTTGCCGGCGCCGTTGGGGCCGACGAAGCCGTAGAGCTGGCCGGGCGCGACGGAGAACGAGATCCCGTCGAGCGCGACGACGTCGCCGTAGCGTCGCGCGAGGTCCGTCAGCTCGAGCACCTCCTGAGGTCTATCGATACCGCGTGGGAGCGCGAGTACGGGAACCCGAACGTTGTCATCGCGCGCACGAGCAGGCAGGATGCGCCCGATGCCGCAAGCAGGCCGCCCAGAGCTCGAGCAGGTCCCCGAGACGCCCTCGCCGCTCACGCCCGAGACCGCGCCGGTGGCGCTGGAGGCCGCGACCGCCGCGCCGGTCGCCGTGCCCTACGGCGCGCGCTCGCCCGAGGGCCTGGGCGGGATGCGCGACGTGATGGCCGCTTCGAGCGCCGGCGAGCGGCGGCGGTTCGTGCTGCAGCTCCAGCGCACGGCCGGCAACGCGGCGGTCTGCCGCTGGCTGGGCATCGTGCGCGACCGCTACGCGGCCGGCGGTGGCGGCGGCTCACCGGAGGAGCCGCCGGACGCGGACGCGCCGCGCGAGCGCTAGGCGCTAGCGCTCGGCGACTTCGGCGGGCTCTTCGCGGCCCTGCAGGCGCTCGCGCCCGCGCTGGACCGCGGCGATGAACTTGGAGAGGTTGACCTCGAGCGTGTTGAGGATCTCGTCGGC
>DATFQI010000175.1:0-3110 GCA_035264365.1 Solirubrobacteraceae bacterium | reverse complement strand
CCGCCGACGTAGGGGTGGATCTCGCGCGAGACGAGGGCGATCCGCACGGCGCGGCACGCTAGCAGCGGATCTTGCGCAACCCACGCGCGCGCGAGCCGTTGCTAGCGTGGATCCGCCGTGTCCGTCGCCGCCCCGAATCAGGGAGCCGAGCCCTCGGCACCCCTCGCCGCGCCCGAGCCGGCGGTATCGGTGTCGGCGCTCTCGAAGCACTTCAAGCTCCCGCACCAGCACTACTCGACCCTCAAGGAGCGGGCGCTGCACCCGCGCCGCTCGCGCAGCTACGACATGCTGCACGCGGTCGACGAGGTCGACTTCGAGGTCGCGCCGGGCGAGTTCTTCGGGATCGTGGGCCGCAACGGCTCCGGCAAGAGCACGCTGCTGAAGTGCCTGGCGGGGATCTACGAGGCCGACCAGGGCCACACGATCGTGCGCGGGCGGCTGTCGCCGTTCATCGAGCTCGGGGTCGGCTTCAACCCCGACCTGACCGCGCGCGACAACGTGATCATCAACGCGATCATGCTCGGGCTCACGCGCAAGGAGGCGCGCGAGCGCTTCGACGAGATCATCGCCTTCGCCGAGCTCGAGGAGTTCCTCGACCTCAAGCTCAAGAACTATTCGTCGGGCATGAGCGTGCGGCTGGCGTTCTCGGTCGCGATCCAGGTCGACGCCGACGTGCTGCTCGTCGACGAGGTGCTCGCCGTCGGCGACGTCGCGTTCCAGCACAAGTGCTTCCAGGAGTTCCACCGGCTCAAGGACGAGGGCAAGACGATCATCTTCGTCACGCACGACATGAGCGCCGTCGAGCGCTTCTGCGACCGCGCCCTGCTGATGGAGCGCGGCCGGATGGTGTCGATCGACGCGCCGCACGTGATCGCGCGCGCCTACAACGAGCTCAACTTCGGCCGGATCGCGCCCGCCGGCGTCGCCGACCGCTTCGGCGACCATCGCGCCGCCGAGATCAAGGACGCGTGGTTCGAGAACCTCGCGGGCGAGCGCATCAACGCGCACCCGCAGGGAGAGCCGTTCCGGATGTGCATGGAGGTCGCCTTCCACGGCACGGTCGAGCGCCCGACGTTCCTGATGGCGCTGCGCAACGACGTCCGCCACACGATCTTCGCCACCTCGACCGACCTCCAGGACCAGGACACGGGCACCTACCAGGCCGGCGAGACGGCGGTGATCCGCGTGCAGGCGGAGAACTGGCTCGTGCCGGGCCGCTACGAGCTCACGCCGTCCGTCGCGCGCGACCCGGCCGGGGAGGACCCGCTGGACCTGCGCGAGGACCTCGCCGACGTGATGATCCACGGCTCCAAGCAGTCCGGCGCCGTGGTCGAGATCCCGCACTCGCTCGAGGTGGAGCGCCGGTGAGCGTCTCGACCGCTCAGCACCAGCGGCCGTCGCTGCTGGGCTCCGACGTCTCGCGCTTCTGGAACCTCGTGTTCACGCTCGCGGTGACGGACTTCAAGCTCAAGTACTACGGCTCCGTCCTCGGCTACGTGTGGACGCTCGCGCGCCCGTTCCTGTTCTTCGGCGTCATCTACTTCGTCTTCACCGAGATCGTCGGGCTCGACAAGAACGTCCCCAACTACGGCGTCTACATCCTGTTCGCGCTCGTGCTGTTCCAGTTCTTCGGCGAGGTCACCGGCAACTGCCTCGGCTCGCTCGTCGCGCGCGAGAGCATGCTGCGCAAGATGCGCTTTCCGCGGCTCGTGATCCCGCTGTCGGTCGTGCTGACCGCGTTGTTCAACCTCGGCATGACGCTGATCGCCGTCTTCATCTTCGCGATCGCCTCCGGCGTGACGCCCACGTGGGGCTGGCTCGAGCTGCCCGTGATCATCGTGCTGCTGACGATCTTCGCGAGCGGGTGCGGGCTGGTGCTGAGCGCCCTGTTCGTGCGCTACCGCGACGTGCAGCCGATCTGGGACGTCACGTCGCAGGTCCTCTTCTACGCCTCGCCGATCCTCTACGTGGCGACGATGGTGCCCGAGAGCTACCAGCGCGCGTACCTGGCCAACCCGATCTCGGCGCTGCTGACCGAGATGCGCCACGCCGTCGTCGATCCGACGGCGCGGCCGGTCTGGGACGCGATCGGCGGCGCCGAGCGGCTGCTCGTACCCGGCGGCATCGTCGTCGCGGTGTTCCTGCTCGGGTTGTGGGTGTTCACTCGCGAGGCGCCGCGCATCGCGGAGAACCTCTGAGCGCGTGCTGGACTCCCTCCACCGCCGGCCGCGCGGCCGGCTGCTCGCCCCGGTGCTGTCGGGGCTGACCGGCGGGCGCGTGCCCGTCGCGGCACCGGAGCGCGAGCCCGACCCGGCGCTGCTGCGCGCGCTGCGCGAGCGGCCGGTGCCCGAGTACGAGCCGCGGCTCGGCGAGCCCTCGCGGGCGTTGCTCGCGCGCCTCGACGAGGCCGACGTCGAAGCCGTGCGAGCGCGGCTGGAGCCGGAGCTGGCGGGCTTCTGGGAGCTGACCGACCCCGTCACGCGCGAGCACCTGAAGCTGATCCTCGGCGTGCACTACGGCGTCACCTCGGTGATCGAGAAGACCGGGCTGCGGCCCGACGAGCCGCCGGAGGACGTCCACGCGATGGCCCGCGGGGCGCTCGCCGCCGGCGGCGACCCGTGGATCGCCGACCTGTTCGCCGACGCGCTGGAGCGCTGCGGGCGCCCGGTCGCCGACGGGCAGCGGATCCTCGACTTCGGCTGCTCCTCCGGCCGGCATCTGCGGGTCCTGCACGCCTGGCGGCCGGAGGTGGCATGGCTCGGGCGCGACCCCAACCGCGCGGCGGTCGCGTGGGCGTCGGAGCACCTGCCCGGGATCGACTTCGCCGTCAGCCCGCAGGAGCCGCCGCTCGAGCTCGCCGACGGCTCGCTGGACGCCGTGCTGGCGGTCTCCGTGTGGTCGCACTTCGGGGCCGGCGCCGCCGAGCGCTGGCTGGACGAGATGCGCCGGCTGCTGCGGCCGGGCGGCGCGCTGGTCTTGACGATCCAGGGGCCGGGCTCGATCGCGCACTACCTGCGTGAGGGCGCGATCTCCGAGGACGACGCGGCCGAGGCCGCCGCGGCGCTGCTCGCCTCCGGCCACCTCCTCGTGCCGTCGTTCGGGCCCGACGG
>DATFQI010000174.1:0-7347 GCA_035264365.1 Solirubrobacteraceae bacterium | reverse complement strand
TGGCGAGCCGCGCAGCGAGCCGACGCCGGTGCTCGTCCCGTACAGCATCTCCCCGCGGTCGAGCAGGTCGCGGACCAGGCGCAGCGCGGCCAGGTTGCGCTCGCGCGCCGCGGGCGCGATGCGCGCCTCCGCGCGGCCGCGGGCGATCGCGACGACGTCGCAGATGGCGAGCGTCTGGCCGTCGAGCTCGACGACCGGGATCTCCATGCGGGGCACGCCGCCACGGTACCGTCGAAGGCCGTGCGGATCGCGACCTGGAACGTCAACTCGGTCAAGCAGCGCCTGCCGCGGCTGCTGCCCTGGCTGGACGAGCGCAAGCCGGACGTCGTGTGCCTGCAGGAGACCAAGCTCGCCGACGACGCGTTCGCGGAGCTGCTCGACGACGAGCTCTCCGCCCGCGGCTACGAGGTCGCCGCCCACGGCGAGGCCGCCTGGAACGGCGTGGCGATCCTCTCGCGCGCCGGGCTGGAGGACGTGGTGCGCGGGATCCCCGGCGGACCGGGCTTCCCGGAACCGGAGGCGCGCGCGGTGTCGGCGACGTGCGGCGGCCTGCGGGTCGTCTCGGTCTACGTGCCGAACGGCCGCTCGCCCGGGTCGGAGCACTACGCCTACAAGCTCGAGTGGCTCGCCGCGCTGCGTGCGATGGTGGCGGACGACGCCGAGCGCGCGCTGGTGTGCGGCGACATGAACATCGCGCCGGCCGACGAGGACGTCTTCGACCCCGAGGCCTACGAGGGCCACACGCACGTGACCGCGCCCGAGCGGGAGGCGCTCGCGAAGCTGCAGGCCCTCGGGCTGCGCGACGTCGTGCGCGACCGCTGGTCCGGCGAGCGCGTGTTCAGCTACTGGGACTACCGCGCCGGCATGTTCCACCAGGACCTCGGGATGCGGATCGACCTGATCCTCGCCGGAGGGCCGGTGGCCGAGCGCGTGCAGGCCGCCTGGATCGACCGTCAGGCGCGCAAGGGCAAGGGCCCGAGCGACCACGCGCCGGTGATCGTCGACCTCGACGAGGCGCCCGACGGGGACATCGGCCCCGTCGTCCCGCCGCCGTCGGCCCCGGTCACCAGGCGCGGCGCCAAGAAGCTGCCGCAGACCCCGTGATCGAGGCGGTCGTCTTCGACCTCGACGGCGTGCTGCTCGACTCCGAGCAGCGCTGGAACGAGGCCAAGGAGGCGCTCGTGCGCGAGTCCGGCGGCCGCTGGCGCGAGGAGGCGCCCGTGGCGATGATGGGCATGAGCTCGCCGGAGTGGTCGCGCTACCTGCGCGAGGATCTCGGCGTGCCGCTCTCCCGGGAGGAGATCAACCGCGAGATCGTGCGCCGGATGGAGGACCGCTTCCGCGACGCGCTGCCGCTGCTGCCCGGCGCCGGGGAGACCGTACGCGCGCTCGCGGCCCGCTGGCCGCTCGGGCTGGCGTCCTCCTCCAACCGCGAGCTGATCGACCTGTTCCTCTCGCTGTCGGGCTTCGGCGACGCCTTCCGCGTGACCGTCTCCTCCGAGGAGGTCGCCCGCGGCAAGCCGGCGCCCGACGTGTACCTCGAGGCCGCCTCGCAGCTCGGCCTGGATGCTGCGCGCTGCGTCGCGATCGAGGACTCCAGCAACGGGATCCGCGCGGGCGCGGCGGCCGGGATGGCAGTGATCGCCGTGCCCAACCCGCACTACCCACCGGCGCAGGACGCGCTGGCGCTCGCCGCCGTGACCGCCGGCGGCGTCGCCGAGGTCACGCCGGCGCTCGTCGAGTCGGCCGCGGGCTAACGCCCTCACCCGGGCGACGACGACGCCCCGCACCCCGTGCGCGCGGCCGTCGCGGACCTTCGCGGAGAGGTCGAAGATCGCGACGTCGTGGAAGCGCTCGCGCCGGCGGCGCACGTGCCGGATCCCGCGGTCGGTGAGCCCAACCTCGATCCTCCGGCGGGCGCCCGCGGGCAGCGCGAACGCCCCGCGCCCGTAGCGGCCCTTGCCCAGCAGGGCCGTGCCGCGGCAGCCCGCCGCGGGAGCGGCCACGCACTTGACGACCACCCGCAGGCGGCGCCCGCGCAGCACCTGGTCGCCCTCCTCGAGGACGACCTCGGCACGCGGGCACGGGCCGGCGGGCGGCTCTGCCGGCGGCGCGGAGTCCCGCGGGGCGTAGAGCACGCAGCCGTTGGCGAGCCAGGCGGCGCCGCGGTCGTCGGCCTCGAGGATCTCGAGGCTGCCCGAGGCGCTCCCGATCGCACGCATGCTCCCACCCTCGAGGATCACGGGCGTGCGCGCATCGAGCGGGCGCTCGTGAAGCGCGACGAACCCGGCGCCCGAGAAGCGCGGCCGGCTGAATCCGCTCCCGAAGCGCGCCGGAGGGACGCCCGGCGCGACGGTGAGCAGCCGGCCGTCGACCGCCGCAACGGCGCGCCCGTCGGGCGCAGCGTCGACATCGTCCTCCCCCACGTCCTCCTCCGGCCGCATCCGGGCGAAGGCCTCGACCGCGCCCGTGCGCGGCGCGATGACGAACAGACCGCCGCGCGAGGCGCCGCGCCGCCCGCCCCAGAACGCCAGCCGCTCACCGGCGAGCGCGGCCTCGAACAACGGCCCCTCCCACGCGACCGGCCCCGCCGGCGCGCCCGGCGCGAGCACGCGCACGCGCCCTTCGACCCTGCGCCCGATCCGCACTTCCCCCAGCAGCACGCGGTTCGCGTCGGTGTCGACGCTTACCGGCAGCCAGCGACCGAGTGCGGGACGCACGGATCGGCGCAGCGTGAGCGGGCCGGCGGGCGGCCCGCTGTAGAGCTCGATCCGCTCCACGTCGCCGAGGTCGTAGGACACGATCGCCGCCACGACACCCTGCGCTGCACTGAGCTCGACGTAGGGGCTCAGATCGGGGGCCGGCGCCGCCACGGCCAGCAGCGTCCGTGCCGCCCCGCCTGTCCTGAGCATCGCGATCACCCGCACGCCGCCGCGCGCGGTCGTGCGCGCGATCACCACCTCGTCGCCGGTCAGCGCGACGTCGTGGGCCCGTGGGGCGTCGCGCAGCGCGACCGGGTCGGCGCTCGCCGGCGCCGCGGTCAGCAGGGCAGCCGCGAGCACGCCGCTCAGGAGCCTCCACATACTCAGGAGCGTAGAGCGTCGTCGGCTAGCGTCTGGCCTCCGCCGCGCAACGGTTGAGGTAGCGCTGCTCGGGAAGGCTCGCGGTCAGCCCGGCGGCGCGGGCGAAGGCGTCCGCGGCGCCGACGCGATCGCCGGCCAGCTCCAGGAGGTGCGCGCGGACCGCGTGCGTGCGGTGGTGGCGGGCCAGGCGGGGATCCTCCAGCAAGCCTCCTACGATCGTGAGCCCGGCCGCCGGCCCGGACTCCATCGCGACCGCGACCGCGCGGTTGAGCGTCACCGCCGGGCCGGGCGCGACCCGCTCGAGCATGTCGTAGAGCGTCCGGATCTGCGCCCAGTCGGTCCCCGCGGCATCCGGCGCCTCGGCGTGCACCGCGGCGATCGCCGCCTGCAGCTGGAAGCGCCCGACCGGCCCGCGCGGCAGAACGCGCTCGAGGATCGCGACGCCCTGGGCGATCTCGTCACGCCGCCAGCGCGAGCGGTCCTGCCGCGCGAGCGGTACGAGGTCACCGCGCGCGTCGGTGCGCGCCGGCTCGCGCGCCTGCGTGAGCAGCATCAGCGCCAGCGCGCCCGCGACCTCGTCGTGGTCGGGCAGCGCCCGCTCGAGCTCGCGCGTGAGCCGGATCGCCTCGCGGGTCAGCTCGCCGTCGAGCAGCGCCCGGCCCGCGCTGCGCGTGTACCCCTCGTTGAAGACGAGGTGCAGGACGTCGAGCACCGCGGCGACGCGTGCCGGGAGATCGTCCGGCTCGGGGCGCTCGAAGCGGACGCCGGCCTCCCGCAAGGTCGCCCGCGCGCGGCTCAGCCGCTGGCCCATCGTCGCCTCCGGCACCAAGAACGCGGCGGCGATCTCCGCCGTGCTCAAGCCCGAGACCGCCCGCAGCGTGAGCGCGACCTGCGAAGGCCGCGAGAGCGCCGGATGGCAGCAGAGCAGCAGCAGCTCGAGGCTGTCGTCACGCTCGGGCGGCACCGGTGAGGGTTCCTCGCTCGCGACGGCCAGTTCCCGGCCGGCGCGCGCCGCGTCGGCCCGGGCACGGTCGATCAGCCGCCGCGAGGCGACCGTGATCAGCCATCCGCGCGGGTTTCCCGGCAGCTCCTGCCACTGGCGCGCGGCCGCCTCCAGCGCCTCCTGGGCGGCGTCCTCGCAATCGGCCAGGTCGCCGTGGCGGCGCAGCAGCGCCCCGAGCACGTGCGGCGACTCGCGCCGCCACACGTCCTCGAGCTCGCGCACGCTCACTGGTCGTCGCCACCCGGCCACATCGTGGCCCTCAGCTCGACCGTGTCGCCGGGGCTGGCGAACTGCCCCGCGATCTCCTCCGCGCGCTCCTGGCTCTCGACGTCGATCAGGAAGAAGCCGGCGAGATGCTCCTTGGCCTCGGAGTACGGCCCGTCGGTCGCGAGCGGCGCGTCGTCGGTCCAGCGATACAAGCGGGCGTTGGCGGCATCGCCGAGCGCCTCTCCGCCGAGCAGCTCTCCCCGCTCGGACAGCTCCTTCAGGCGGCGCTCGAAGTCGGCGAGCATGGCGTCCTTGCGCTCCTGCGGGAGCGACTGGAACTCGGGCACGTAGTCGGCGGTCGGGTGCCCCCACGGCCGAGGGTTGGAGTGGATCAGGATCACGTACTTCACGAGGGTGCTCCTCTCGGTGGATTCACCGGGGACGTCGGAGCCGGTCGCCGGAGTTCGACATACCCTGCTGGCCATGGCCGAGCTGCTGCTGTTCCATCATGCCGAGGGCCTCACGCCCGGCGTGCTCGCCGCCGAGGGGCTCCCGGAAGGGCTCGTCTACCTCGGCTTCTCGCTCGGCGTGCTGCCGGCGCAGATGCTGGCGCAGACCCGCGCCGGCGCCCACGCGGCGGTGCTGTTCCACTCCTGCGTGCCGCCGTCGGAGTTCGGCGGCTGGCCGTCCGGCGTGCCGCTGCAGATCCACATCATGGACCGCGACCCGCTCGCCTCCCCGCCCGAGACCGACCTCGAGACCGCCCGGCAGTTCGATGCCGAACTGGAGGAGGCGACGTTCTTCTCCTACCCCGGCGACGCGCACCTGTTCGCCGACGAGTCGCTCCCCTCCTACGACGCTGACGCCGCCCGGCAGGCCGAGGCGCGCGTGCTCGGGCTGCTCGGCTGAGTGCTCGTCGTCGACGGCAACAACGTGATGGGCAGCCGCCCCGACGGCTGGTGGAAGGACCGCGCGGGAGCCGCCCGGCGGCTCGTGGAGCAGATCGCGGAGTGGGCGTCCGACGACGTGCTCGTCTACTTCGACGGCGCCCCGCACCCGGACATGCCGTCGCCCGGTCACGTCGAGGTCCGCTACGCGACCCGGCGGGGCCGCGACGCCGCCGACGACGCCATCGCCGTCTTCGTGGCCTCCCACCGCTCGCCGTCCGACCTCTGCGTCGTCACCTCGGACGCCGAGCTCTCCCGCCGCGTCCGCGAGGCGGGCGCCGAGGTCGTCGGCGCCCGCTGGCTGCTCGACCGGCTCGACTAAGCTCGCACGGGTGCTGCCGCTGCTGCCCACGACCGTGATCGGGAGCTACCCGCAGCCCGAATGGCTCGTGGACCGGGACAAGCTGCGCTCCTCCTTGCCGCCTCGCGTGGGGGCCAAGGAGCTGTGGCGCGTGGACGAGGCGTTCCTCGCGCAGGCTCAGGACGACGCGACGGCGCTGGCGATCGCCGACCAGGAGCGGGTCGGGCTGGACATCGTCAGCGACGGGGAGATCCGGCGCGAGAGCTACTCGAACCGGTTCGCGACGGCGCTCGAGGGGATGGACATCGACGATCCCGCGATCGTTCCCGGCCGCGCCGGCGGCACCAACGCCGTGCCGCGCGTGACCGGGAGGATCGTCCGGACGCGGCCGGTCGAGGTCGAGGACCTGAAGTTCCTGCGGGCGCGGACGGACCGCACGATCAAGATCACGCTGCCAGGCCCGTTCACGATGAGCCAGCAGTCCTCCAACGAGGCCTACGGGAGCGAGGCCGAGCTGGCGATGGACCTCGCCGTCGCGGTCAACGAGGAGATGCGCGACCTGTTCGAGGCGGGCGCGGACATCGTGCAGATCGACGAGCCCTGGCTGCAGTCGCGTGCGGACGAGGCGCGCGAGTTCGCGCTGCCGGCGATCGAGCGGGCGCTGCAGGACCTGCCGGGCACGACCGCCTTGCACACCTGCTTCGGCTATGCCGCGGTCGTGCACGACAAGCCGGACGGGTATCCGTTCCTGGCCGAGCTGGCCGACTGCTCCGCCGACGTGCTCGCGATCGAGGCCGCCCAGCCGGGCCTCAACCCGGCGCTGCTCGAGCCGATCGCGCACAAGACGGTGATCGTCGGCGTGCTCGACCTCGCCTCGGAGGAGGCCGAGACGCCCGAGCAGGTGGCAGAGCGGATCGAGCGGGCGCTCGCGGTGATCCCGGCCGAGCGGCTCCAGGTCGGCCCCGACTGCGGCATGAAGTACCTCTCGCGGGAGCTCGCGCTGGCGAAGCTCGCGGCGCTGGTCGAGGGCGCCCGGCTGGTCCGCGAGCGCCTCTAGCGCAAGAAAGGTGCCTGACACCTTTCTTGCATGGGCGCGCAGGTGACGGTGCCGGCGTCGACCAGCTCGTGCACCCGGGCCAGCACGTCCCGGACGACCTCGACGCGCTCGTCCGTGTTGGCCAGGAACGGGTGGAACACCAGCGCGAGGAAGCCCCGGTCGCGCGCGGTCTCGTCGAGCGCGTCGAGCAGCGTCTCGCGCAGTCGCCCGGGCGGGAGCGGCGCGTCCTGTCCGCGGCGGTCGGCGAAGTGCGGCAGGTAGTGATAGGCGTCGAGCAGCTCCCAGCGGAACGGCAGTGCCGGGAAGCCGCCCGTCGCGGCGCCGAGCGCGGGCGAGCAGTACGAGAAGCCGAGCTCGCGCAGCAGATCCGGGGTCGCCGCGGTCAGCGCCCCTCCCGGTGGCCGGAAGCCCACCGGCCGCAGCCCCAGCGCGTGCATGCCGTCGACGCTGCGCTGCAGCCGCTCGTGCTCCGTGCCAGGGTCGAGCGCGCCCCAGCGCTCGTGCTGCCAGCCGTGGCAGGCGACCTCGTGCCCGGCCGCGTCCAGCCCGACCAGAGTCTCCGGGTAGAGCTCGGTGTTGAGCCCCTCGACGAAGAACGTCGCGCGCAGGCCGGCGTCGTCCAGCGCGCCGAGCACGCGCGGCAGCGCCTCGGTCACCGAGTAGTGGTGCCCGAGCGGCTCGTCCTCCGGCCACCAGCCCCGCTCGAGGTCGCTCGCCTCGCCGAGGTTGTCGAACGTGACGCTGACCGC
>DATFQI010000173.1:0-3536 GCA_035264365.1 Solirubrobacteraceae bacterium | reverse complement strand
TCCACGTTGATGTACGGGTCGAACTTCTGGATCGCGACCTTCAGGCCGCGCGAGACGAGCAGGCGGCCGATCGAGGCCGCGGCGATGCCCTTGCCAAGGGAGGAGACGACTCCGCCGGTGATGAAGATGAAACGCGTGCGGGGCCGTTGGTCAGGCATCAACTCTCCTTGGTTTCGTCGAGTGTAGAGGGGCGGGGAGACATAACCCCGGTCACGCCGCCTTCAGCAGCTCGCGTGCGTGGCGGCGCGCCGCGGTGTCGTCACCGTCGGCGCCGAGCATCCGGACCAGCTCGCCAACGACGTCGGCGCGCTGGAGCTGGGTGACGGTCGTGCGCGCCGTGTCGCCCGAGACGTCCTTGACGATCGTGAAGTGACGGTCGGCCAGCGAGGCGATCTGCGGCAGGTGCGTGATGCAGATCACCTGGCGGCCGGCCGCGAGGTCGCGCAGCTGCTCGCCGACCGCCCGCGCCGTCTGGCCGCCGATGCCGGCGTCGACCTCGTCGAAGACCAGCGTCCGCGCCCCGGCCTCGGCGGCGGCGCCCATCAGCGCCAGCATCACCCGCGACAGCTCGCCGCCGGACGCGATCTCGCGCAGCGGGCCGGCGGGCACGCCGGGGTTCGGCGCGATCAGGAACTCGACCTCGTCGCCGCCGCTCGGGCCGTAGCCGTCGCGGTCGCTCAGCGCCGCCTCGAAGGTGGCGCCGTCCATCGCCAGCGCGGCCAGCCGCTCGCGCACGGCGCCGGCCAGCGCGCCGGCGGCGGCGGCGCGCGCCGTGCGCAGCTCGGCTGCCCTGGCCTCGAGCTCCGCGCGCGCCTCGCCGAGCGCGGCCTGGGCGTCCTCGAGCGCCTCCTCGGCGCCGACCAGCTCGTCGCGGCGGCGCCGGCACTCCTCCGCATGGGCGATCACGGCCGCGAGCGTGCCGCCGTGCTTGCGCTTGAGGCGGTCCAGCAGCGCGAGCCGCTCCTCCACCTCGTCCAGGCGGCCGGGCGTGGCCTCGACGCCCTCGCCGTAGGCGCGCAGCTCCGTCGCGAGGTCGTCGGCCTCGACCGCCAGCGCGGCGACCCGGTCGGCGAGCCCGTCCAGCGCGGCGTCCACCCCGCGCACAGACTCCAGCGAGCGCGCCGCGCCCGCCAGGGCCGCTGTCACGCCGTCGGAGCCGGGACCGTCGCCGTCGCCCGTCAGCGCCGCCACCCCGCCGGCGGCAGCCGCCAGCAGGGCCTCGAGGTGCCGCAGCCGCTCGCGCTCGGCGACCAGCTCGGCCTCCTCGCTCTCGCTCGGCCGCGCCTCGTCGATCTCCTGCAGCTCCCACTCGAGCAGGTCCAGCTCACGGTCGCGCGCTCCCGCCCGCGCCTCGAGCTCCTGCAGCCGCCCGCGCAGCTCCCGCTCGCGGGCGTAGGCCTCACCGAACGCCTGCAGCCGAGCGGCGTGCGCGTCACCGCAGAACCCGTCGAGGATCTCCAGCTGCGCCGAGGCGAGCGTGAGCTTGCGGTGCTCGTGCTGCCCGTAGAACGACAGCAGCGCGCCGCCGACGTCGCGCAGGTCGGCCGCCGTCGCGCTGCGCCCGCCGAGGTACGCGCGCGTCCGGCCCTCCGCGCTGACGCGCCGGGCGAGCACCACCTCCTCGGCGTCCTCCGGGAGCCGCTCCCCGAGCTCCTCGCGCAGCTCGTCGGGAAGCGTGAACACCCCTTCGACATACGCCTCCGAGGCCCCCGGCCGCACGATCCCCGAACGCGGCTTTCCGCCCAGCAGCAGGTCCAGCGCATGCGCCAGCACCGTCTTGCCCGCGCCGGTCTCGCCCGTCAGGACGTTCAGCCCGGGCCCGAGCCGCAGCTCGGTCCGCTCGATCAACAGGAGGTTCTCTACGCGGAGCTCTTCCAGCACACGGTGTGGTGTACCAGCGGGCCCCGACGGAGCCGGACGTTTGCGGAGGTTCGAGGCGGAGAATGCGCAGAGTTGTTGCAGGGTGTGGCGGACGGCGGGCAGCGCCACTCTCCCGGTGGCAGGCGCCGGTGGCGTCTCCCGCGGCGCCGCCGGATCGAACTGCCTGGGGCTTGTAGGGAGGGGGAGTGGGTGGTCGGCGCCTCCAACCCGGAGTTGTTCAGCCTGAGACTGAACAACTCCCGACTCGACGCGCCGGGGCACCGGAAACGCCACCCCCTCCCGTACGAGCAATGCCGTTGCCCACGCCGCGGGCCACCGGGCGACGCCCTCGGCGCCTGCACCGCAACGGGCGGCGCTACCGCGCCAGGCGCCCGAACCGCTCGCGCAACCGGTGGTAGAAGCTCGCCCCCGGCAGCTGCGCCAGCACGCCGTGATCGCGCCCGAACTCGACGTGGATGTCCTCCCCCGCTCGCAGCTCGCACGCCGGGCGGCCGTCCACGTGGACCTCGACCGCCTCCTCGCGCGAGGCGTTGTTGATCGTCAGCAGGTCCTCCGGCGCCACGACCAGGGCCCGTGCGGTGAGCGAGTGCGGCGCGATGAACGAGACCACGTAGCCGCGCACGCCCCAGGCCAGGATCGGGCCGGCGTTGGCGAGGTTGTAGCCCGTCGAGCCGGCGGGCGTCGAGACCACCAGCCCGTCGCAGCGCACCCGCCCGATCTCCTCCCCCGCGAGCCCGTACGCCAGGTCGGCCACGCGCATCCCCGGCTTGCGGTGCACGGAGATGTCGTTGATCGCGGTCCACTGGCCGTCAGGGCGGCCGACCGTGATCGTCGGCAGCCGCAGGGTCTCGAATTCGCCGGCGAAGGCGCGGTCGAACTCGTCGCCGAGGCCGTCCGGGTCCACGGTCGCGAGGAAGCCGACCTCGCCGTAGTTGACCGCGAACACCGGTGTCGCCGTGCCCGCGTACGCGCGCAGCGCCGTGAGGATCGTGCCGTCGCCGCCGAGCACCACGCAGAGGTCGGCGCCGTCGAGCGGGCCGATCTCGACGTCGTCGCCGGCGACGAGCGAGTGCTTCTCGGCCTCGTCGTCGCTGAACCGGAGCGTGACGCCGGCGCGCCGCGCCGACGCGACCAGCGCCCGCACCGCGGGCCCGGTCTCGCGGACGCGCCGATGGGTGATCACGGTGACGACCTTCACGGGCGTCACACGGCCACCTCCGCCAGCGCGGCTTCCCAGTCGCCGACGGGACGCTCGCCCTCGGCCAGCCACACGAACGTCTCGAGGTTGCCCTTCGGCCCGGGCAGGCCGCTCGCTGCGAACCCCTGCACGGAGCACCCCAGAGCGACCCCACACGCCGCCACGCCGCCGACGGCGTCCCGGCGCAGCGCCGGATCACGCACGACCCCGCCCTTGCCCACCCGCTCGCGCCCGACCTCGAACTGCGGCTTGACCATCGCCAGGCAGTCGAACTCGGGCGCCGCCAGCGCCACCACGGCGGGCAGCACCTTCGTCAGCGAGATGAACGAGACGTCGATCACGATCAGGGAGGGCGGGAAGGGCAGCGAGTCGACGGAGCGCGCGTTGGTGCGCTCGATCACCGTCACCCGGGCATCGTTGCGCAATCGGTAGTCGAGCTCGCCGTAGGCCACGTCCA
>DATFQI010000172.1:0-2085 GCA_035264365.1 Solirubrobacteraceae bacterium | reverse complement strand
GGCGAGTCGGCGGCCACGCCGTGTGCCCGGGCGATCGTGTCGGCGACCTGGAAGCCGACGCCGAACACCGCCGTCAGGTCATAAGGCCGCTCGCGGACCACGCGATGCCCGCGGCCGGCGTAGTGCTCCTCGATCCGCGGCACGAGCCACGCGAGGCCGTGCGGCGCCAGCAGCAGGTGCAGCGCGCGGGTGGAGCGCAGCTCGTCCCAGGAGCGCACCGCCTCGCCGGCGCGCCGCGGGCTCAGCCCGACCGCGCGGAACGCGGCCGGCGGGTCGCGGTCGATCGCCGCCAGCACGTCCTCGCCGTGCGCGCGCAGCAGCTGCTCCGCGCGCGCCCTGCCGACGTGCCGCACGCGCCGCAGATAGGCGGTCAGCGCCGCCTCGCCGGATGGCCCGACCGGCTCGGCGGTCGCCACCCGGACCTGCGGCCCGTACTTCTTGTCGTGGCGCCAGGTGCCCTCGACCCGCACGCGCTCGCGGACCTCGAGGTGGGCGAGCGGCCCCACGAGCACCACGGCCTGGCCGTCGTGGTCGGCGTCGAGCACGGCGAAGCCGGTCTCCGGGTTCGCGAAGCGCTCGATGCGGATCAGCACCTCCGCTGAGAACGGCGACCCCTCGCTCGACACGCCCGCGACCATACTCAGAGCCGTGTCCGCGACCGCCCAAGACCTCCGCCCGCGGCTGGCGGAGCTGACCCTGCGCGACGCGCACCGGCTCAAGCGGCGGCTCGACCGTGCGCGCCGGCACCCCGACCCGAAGGCGCTGCGCAAGCTCGAGACCGACGTCGAGCGCGCGGAGGCGCGGGTGGCCAAGCGGCGCGCGAACGTGCCCGAGGTCAGCTACCCGCCCGAGCTGCCGATGAGCGGCCGCCGCGAGGACCTGCTCGACGCGATCCGCGACAACCAGGTCGTGGTCGTCGCGGGGGAGACGGGCTCGGGCAAGACGACGCAGATCCCGAAGCTGTGCCTGGAGCTCGGGCGCGGGGTGCGCGGCACGATCGCGCACACCCAGCCGCGCCGGCTGGCCGCGCGCACGGTCGCCGAGCGGATCGCGGAGGAGCTGAAGGTCCCGCTCGGCGCCGCCGTCGGCTTCGCCGTGCGCTTCAGCGACCGCAGCTCCGAGGACACGCTCGTGCGGCTGATGACCGACGGCCTGCTGCTCGCGGAGATCCACCACGACCCGCTGTTGCGCCGCTACGACACGGTGATCGTCGACGAGGCGCACGAGCGCAGCCTCAACATCGACTTCCTGCTCGGCTATCTCGCGCGGATCCTGCCGAAGCGGCCCGACCTGAAGGTGATCATCACGTCCGCGACGATCGATCCGGAGCGCTTCGCGCGTCACTTCGGCGGCGCGCCGGTCGTGGAGGTGTCCGGCCGCACGTATCCCGTCGAGGTCCGCTACGCGCCCGTCGAGGAGGACGGCGACGTCGTCGACGCGATCGGCGACGCCTGCGAGCAGCTGCTGCGCGAGCGCCGCGGCGACGTCCTCGTGTTCCTCTCCGGCGAGCGCGAGATCCGGGACGCGGCGGAGGCGCTGCGCGGCCGGTTGCCCGACTCGGTCGAGCTGCTTCCGCTCTACGCGCGGCTGGCGAGCGCCGAGCAGCAGCGCGTCTTCAAGGCGCACACGCGCAACCGCGTGGTGCTCGCCACCAACGTCGCCGAGACGTCGCTGACCGTGCCGGGCATCCGCTCCGTCGTCGATCCCGGGACCGCGCGGATCAGCCGCTACAGCGCGCGGCTGAAGGTGCAGCGGCTGCCGATCGAGGCGATCTCGCAGGCGTCCGCCGACCAGCGCAAGGGCCGCTGCGGGCGCACCTCCGACGGCGTCGCGATCCGGCTCTACGCCGAGGACGACTTCGACGAGCGCCCGCGCTTCACCGACCCCGAGATCCTGCGTACGAACCTCGCCGCGGTGATCCTGCGGATGGCCGCGCTGGACCTCGGCGACATCGAGGACTTCCCGTTCCTCGACCCGCCCGACCGGCGCCAGGTGCGCGACGGCATCCGGCTGCTGCAGGAGCTGCGCGCGATCGACGGCGAAGGCCGGCTGACGCAGACCGGGCGCCGGCTCGCGCAGCTGCAG
>DATFQI010000171.1:0-15222 GCA_035264365.1 Solirubrobacteraceae bacterium | reverse complement strand
CGGCCGCCCCGCCTTCAGCGCGGAGCGCGCCTCGGAGTTCGGATCCGTCCCGACCGCGCGCGCGGTCGGCGCCGCGCGGATCGCCCGCGGCGAGGACGCCGACCCGCTCACCGTCCCGGCGCCCGGCGCCGAGCCCGTCCCGGGCGAGGACCTCGGCGACGAGCTCCCCGGGGCGGGCACGGACGACCCCGGGATCGATGCCGGCGATGACCCCGGTGTCGATCCCGGCACAGACGGGACCGCAACGCCGCCTCCCGCGAGCATGCCGGGCGCCGGCGAGCCCGCCCCGCCGGCCGGCACGCAGCCCGCAGGCGAGAGCACACCCGCGCCCACGAGCACCGCCGAGCCCAGCCCGACCGCGACGTCGACGCCCACGCCCACGCCGAGCCCGGCCGGCACGCCGACGCCGGACTCCACGGGCAGCGCCACGCCGGGCGCGGGCGCCGTCACCGACGACGCGGCGCTCGCGACCCCGGACGCCACCCCCGAGGGCACTCCCGAGGCCACGCGCACGCCGACTGCGACCCCATGACGACCCACCACCACAACGAAGGGAGCCCCATGGCCACCACGGCCGAGTCCAGCAGCAAGCACCTCGGTGCCGCCCGCGACCTGCTCGAGCAGATCGAGGGCGAGTCCGACCCGCAGGTCAAGGCCACCGCGGCCGTCGCCCACGCCACGCTCGTGCTCGCCGAGCAGGTCGCCGTCGCGCGCGTGGTGATGGCCACCGACGCGATCACGCCGGCCGCTCACCAGCCCTCGGCGCAGTAGAGGCTGCGGGGCCTGGCGGGCGCCGCTCGTCAGGCCCCGGCGCAGTCCGGGTCGTCGGGCTGCCCGGCATCGAGCTGCGCGAGCACCCGCTCGGGCGCGACCCCGAGCCGCTCCAGGACGCGCTCGGCGCCCGGGTCCTCGCTCGCGAGCGCGCTGCGCAGCAGGTGCTCGACCTGCACCTCGTCAGACCCCCGCCGGCGCGCGCACAGCGCCGTCTCGCCGAGGATCGCCCGCATCTCGACCTTGCCGCCGCCGCGACGCGCGCTCTCACCGCCGGCCACGCGGCGGGCGTCGTCGAGCTCGATTCCGCTCGCGTCCAGCGCGGCCGCGGCGCGGCGGTCGCCGTTGCGCAGGATCCCGAGCAGCACGTGCACGGGAGCGAGCACCGTCGCCCCGAGCGAGCGCGCCTCGTCGCGCGCGTACTCGAACACGAGCCGGACCTCGGGCGTCGGCGGCAGCCGCTGCGAGTCGCGCCGCGGCCCCTTCGTGAGGTCCTTGAAGCGGCGGTGCGCGGCCTGGCGCGTGATCCCCATCGCGCGCGCGACGTCGCCGTAGGAGCGCCCGGCCGTCAGCGCCCGCGCCACCTGCTGGCGCTCGAACTCGGCCAGCTCCTCGCGGATCCGGGTCAGCGTCTCGAGTGCCGCCTCGGGGTCCGCGGCGGACGCTGCCTCCTCCGCGAGGTTGCAGATGCGTTGTCCGGACACGGACACGGACCGTGCATACCCAACGGGGGCACCCCGTAGCTCCAGTCAGGAGAACTTCACCCCGAGCCGGCCGAGCGGCTCGAGCTGGACCTCGACCTCGTCGCCCGCGGCGACCGACAGCGCCGGGACGACCGAGCCGCAGATGACGACCTCGCCCGCGCGCAGCGTCTCCCCGGCCGCGCCGACGGTGTTCGCCACGTGCAGCACGAGCTCGACGGGGTCGCCGGTCGCCTCTGTGGCGTCCTCGGTCGCGGCCGCCTCGTCGCCGTTGTGCGCGATGCGGGCGGAGACGCCGGCGGCGCCCGCGCCCTCGACGACCGGGCCCAGCAGCACGTGGCGCTGGAAGATGTCGGCGGCGAGGATCGCCCCGGGGTCGTCGGCGTCGGGGTCGAGGTCGACGAGCTCGATCGCGACGCCGAGCCCGGCGATCGCCGCCTCCGCGTCGGCGCGCGAGGCCCCGGCCGGGAGGTCGGCCGCCATGTGCACCGCGATCTCCGGCTCGAGCTTCGGGTTCGACCAGCCGTCGAGCGAGACGGTGCCTCCGTCGTCCACGCGCGCGGGCGCGAGCAGGTAGCCGACCAGCGGCGCGTCGGTGCCGAGCTTGGCCATCGCGGCCGGCACGCCCATGCCGAGCTTCCAGCCCAGCGGCGCCTCGCCGGCCTCGATGCGCCGCCTGCGCTCGGTCAGCTGCGCGAGCATCCCGCGCTCGATCCTCGGATCCCTCGCCATGGCGCGCGATTCTGCCACGGCAAGGGCCGGTGGGTGCTGATCGGGATCAGTGGATGTCGAGGAAGCGGACCGAGACCTCGCCGAGGCGGATCTCGTCGCCGTGCGCCAGCACGGCCTCCCCGACGCGCTCGCCGTTGACGACGATGCCGTTGAGGCTGCGGTCGTCGAGCACGACCACGACGTCGCCGCGGGTGGCGACGACGGCGTGGCGCCGCGAGACGGACAGGTGCTCGAGCATGACGTCGGCCGCGGGGGAACGGCCGAGGTGCAGCGGCTTGGAGCCGATGTCGATGACGACGAGCTCGTCACCGTCCTCGACTGCCAGGTAGCGGCCGGTGGACAGGCGAGGAACGGTGAAGGCGCGGCGGCGGTCGCGGTCGCTCGTGTGCGGCAGGTGGTCGGCGACCAGCGTGGGGGTGTCGGTCGGGTGCGCGAGAACGGTGGGCATGACGGGCAGTCTCCCGGCGGAATCCAAGCGCTCCTTAAGCGCCTCCATAGAACTTCCTGAGTCCGCGGCGGCCGCAGCGGGCAGGGTCGGCCGCATGCGGATCCTCGTCACCGGCGCGCGCGGCAAGGTCGGCTCCGCCGCCGTCGCCAACCTGATCGACGCCGGCCACGACGTGACGTCGCTCGATGTCGGCGCCCCCGTCTTCGAGGCGCCGGAGCCCGGCGCCCCCGCCTACATGCAGGCGGACCTCGCCGACGCCGGCGACGCGTTCGCGGCCGTCCGCGGGCACGACGCCGTCATCCACTCGGCCGCGATCCCGGAGCCGACGCGCAACCCGCCGCACGTCGTGTTCCGCAACAACCTGATGGCGACGTTCAACGTGATCGAGGCCGCGATCCGGACCGGCGTCCCGCGCGTGGTGAACGTGTCCAGCGAGACCGTGCCGGGCTTCTTCTTCCCCGAGCGGGAGTTCCTGCCCGACTACGTGCCGGTCGACGAGCAGCACCCGATCCGCCCGCAGGACCCGTACGCGACGGCCAAGCACTTCGGCGAGCAGCTGATGGACGCGGCGGTCCGCCGCTCGGACCTCACCGGCGTCTCGATCCGCCCGAGCTGGGTCCAGTGGGAGGGCAACTACGCGCGCAACCTCTCCCCCGCCCTGCGCGACCCGGAGAACACGCCGTCGGCGAGCCTGTGGGCCTACATCGACGTCTACGACCTCGCCGACGCTCTGCGGCTCGGCGCCGAGCGCGAGACGCCCGGCCACGAGGTCGTCTACATCGCCTCCCCCGACAACCACGCCAACCGGCCGCTCGCCGAGCTGGTCCGCCACCACCACGGCGACGCGATCGAGCTGCGCGAGCTCGACCGCGAGGACGCATCCGGGATCTCGATCCGCAAGGCCCGCGAGCTGCTCGGCTACGACCCGCAGCGGTCCTGGCGCGACTACCTGACCGAGGACGGCGAGCTGCGCCCGGAGGCGGCGCAGCGGCTGGAGCGAGAGGAGACCGCGGTCCAACGCGGGCGCGCGCTGACGGGCTAGTTCGAGGGCGCGTCGGAGGCGGCGATCGCGGCTGGGCCTCCGCCGTTGTCGATCGCGCGGCCCTCGCGCTGCACGCCGGCGGCGACGTAGGCGTCGGCCTCGTCGAGCGTCTCGGTCTCGAGCAGCGCGCTCGTCAGCGAGTCGAGCTTGCCGCGGTTCAGCGTCAGCAGCCGCGTGACCTCGGCGTGTGCCGTGTCGACGATCCGGCGCACCTCGCGGTCGATGATCTCCTGGGTGGCCTGCGAGACCTCCGAGGATCCGGGCAGGAGCGGGCCCTGGCCCTCGGAGGGGATCACGGCGATCGGGCCGATCGACTCGCTCATCCCCCAGCGCCCGACCATCTGGCGCGCAATCGCGGTCAGCTGCTGGATGTCGGACTCCGCGCCGGCGGTGATCGTGCCGTAGACGATCTCCTCCGCGACGCGGCCGCCGAGCGCGACCTTGATCTTGCTCAGCAGGTACTCCTCCTCGTAGTTGGACTTCTCGACGTCGGGCGCCGAGAGCGTCACGCCGAGCGCCATCCCGCGCGGGATGATCGACACCTTGCGCACCGGGTCCGCGCCCTCCGTGAGCATGCCGACCAGCGCGTGGCCGGACTCGTGGTAGGCGGTGCGGCGGCGGTCGTCGGCGGAGAGCACGACCGAGCGCGGCGCGCCCAGGATGATCTTCTCCAGCGCCTCCGTGAAGTCGGACTGATGGACCGTGTCGTGGCCGAGGCGCGCGGCGAGCAGGGCCGCCTCGTTGGCGAGGTTGGCGAGATCGGCGCCGACCATGCCGGGCGTGCTCGCGGCGAGCCCGTCGAGGTCGACGTCGCGGTCGAGCGGCATTCCGCGCGTGTGCACCTCGAGGATCTGGCGGCGGCCGTCCTTGTCGGGCGGCGGCACGCCGACGCGGCGGTCGAAGCGGCCGGGGCGCAGCAGCGCCTGGTCGAGGATCTCGGGCCGGTTGGTGGCGCCGAGCACGATCACGGCCTCGCCGGACTCGAAGCCGTCCATCTCCGTGAGGATCTGGTTGAGCGTCTGCTCGCGCTCGTCGTTGCCGCCCGAGAACGGCGTCGAGCCGGCGCTGCGCGAGCGGCCGATCGCGTCGAGCTCGTCGATGAAGATGATCGCCGGCGAGGACTCCTTGGCCTGCTTGAAGAGATCGCGGACGCGCGAGGCGCCGATGCCGACGATCGCCTCCACGAACTCCGACGCCGAGACGGAGAAGAACGGCACGTTCGCCTCGCCCGCGACGGCGCGCGCGAGCAGCGTCTTGCCGGTGCCGGGGCGCCCGGAGAGCAGCACGCCGCGCGGGATCTTCCCGCCGAGGCGCCGGTAGCGGTCGGGGTTCTTGAGGTAGTCGACGACCTCCGTCAGCTCTGATTTGGCCTCGTCGATGCCGGCCACGTCGGCGAACGTGACGTTGGTCGTGCCGCCCTCGACGCGGCGGGCGCGCGAGCGGCCGAAGTTGCCGAGCGCGCTCATCTGCCCGCCGGAGCGGCGCGCGAGCCAGATGAACAGCACGACGAGCAGGATCACCGGGCCGAAGCCGAGGATCACGTTCATCAGCGCGCCGCGGCCGGGGTTGACCGGCTCGGCGGAGATCTCCACCTTCTTCTCGCGCAGCGCCGCGTCGAGCTCGTCCGTGTTGGCGAACGTCGGGATCTCGGTGTCGAAGTTCTTCGCCGGCTTGGCGTCCTTGTCGCCGGCCGGGTAGGTGATCTCCTTCTTGAGCTCGCCCGACACGGTCTCGCCGGTCGAGGAGATCTTGGTCACGTTGCCCCCGTCGACCTGGGAGAGGAACTCCGGGCTGTATGGGATCCGGACCGAGCGCTCCTTGCCCGGCGCGAACAGCGCGACGCTGAGGTAGTTGATCGCCAGCAGGACGAGGACGATCACCCAGAAACGGGGCCGTACGCGAGGCCGTTTCTCCTGTTCGCGGGGTTCCTCGGCCATGAGGGAAGTCTGGCAGGATCCGCCGATGCCCTTCGACCGCGGACGCCTGTCCGCCCTGCTGGCGCGCGAGGCCGAGGCGTTCGCGGCGGTGCGGCCCGGGTCGCGTGCGCTGTTCGAGCGCGCCGGCGGCGCCCTGCTGGGCGGCGTCCCGATGCCGTGGATGATGCGCTGGGCCGGCGGCTTCCCGGTGTTCGCGCGTGAGGCCTCGGGAGCGCGGATCGTCGACGTCGACGGCCACGAGTACGTCGACCTCTGCCTGGGCGACACGGGCGCGATGCCCGGCCACGGGCCGCCCGTCGTCGTCGAGGCCGTCCGCGAGCAGCTGGTCCGCGGGATCACGACGATGCTGCCGACCGAGGACGCGGTCGCCGTCGGCGAGGAGCTCTCGCGCCGCTTCGGGCTCGCCCGCTGGCTGTTCACGCTGACCGCCACCGACGCCAACCGCACCGCCCTGCGGCTCGCCCGCCAGATCACCGGGCGCCCGTACGTGCTCGTGTTCAGCTACTGCTACCACGGCTCCGTCGACGAGGCGTTCGCCGTCGCCGGCGAGGACGGCGCCACGCACTCGCGCGAGGGCAATGTCGGCCCCGCGGTCGACCCGGCACAGACCACGCGGGCGGTCGAGTTCAACGACCTCCAAGCGCTCGAGGCGGCGCTCGCCGACGGGCTCGTCGCCTGCGTGCTCGCCGAGCCCGCGATGACGAACATGGGGATCATCCTCCCCGAGGCCGGCTATCACGAGCGACTGCGCGAGCTCACGCGCGCGTCCGGGACGCTGCTGATCATCGACGAGACGCACACGTTCTCGGCCGGGGCGGGCGGCTGCACCGCCGCCTGGGGGCTGGAGCCCGACCTGCTGACGATCGGCAAGGCGATCGGCAGCGGCATCCCCTCCGGCGCGCTCGGGCTCTCGGCCGCCATCGCGGGCTCGCTGCTCGCCGACCCCGACGCCGACTACGAGGACACCGGCGGCGTCGGCGGCACGCTGGCCGGCAACCCGCTCTCGGCGGCCGCGATGCGCGCCACGCTCGAGCACGTGCTCACCGAGGAGGCGGCCGCGCACACGGTGCCGCTCGCCGAGCGCTTCGCCGCCGGCGTGCAGCAGACGATCGACGCCCACCAGCTGCCGTGGCACGTCACGAGGCTCGGCTGCCGCGCCGAGTACGGCTTCTGCGCGCCACCACCGGTCAGCGGGACCGAGGCGCACGCCGCCTCCGACGACGAGCTCGAGCGCTACCTGCACCTGCACGCGCTCAACCGCGGCGTGATGATCACGCCGTTCCACAACATGGCGCTGATGTCGCCGGCGACCTCCGAGGCCGACGTCGACCGCCACACCGAGGTCTTCGCGGAGGCCGTCGGGGAGCTCGTGGGCTGATGCGCGTCCTCGCGCTGGCCGACCAGCGCCCGCCGCTGGACGCGGCGCTGATGGCGAAGCGGCTGCACGTGGACGTGGTCGTGCTGCTCGGCGACCTCGACCGCGCGTGGATCGAGTCGCTGCGGATGTCGCGGATCCCGCGCATCGGCGTGCACGGCAACCACGACCCGTCCGACCTGCTCAAGGAGCTCGAGGTCGAGGACCTGCACGGGCGCCGCACCTCGATGCACGGGCTCTCGGTGGCGGGCTTCGAGGGGTGCGTGAAGTACGGGCGCGGGGGCCCGCACCAGTACACGCAGCGCCAAGCCAGCAAGCTCGCGAAGAAGCTCCCGGCCGCCGACGTCCTGATCGCCCACTGCCCGCCCGCCGGCATCAACGACGACCCCGAGGACCCGGCGCACGTCGGCTTCGAGGGCCTCCGCGACTGGGTCGAGCGCCACCATCCCAGGCACGTCGTGCACGGCCACGTCCACCCTACGCCCGGCGAGGTCGTCGACCACTTCGGCGACACCAAGGTGCACTGGGTGCAGGGCGCGAAGGTGCTGCGGCTCGATTGATCAGGAATCGAGAAGCGCGGCTTAGGCCCGGCAGCTAGCTTGCGGGACGTGACCACGCATCCTGCTGACCGCCATGACCTGATCCGCGTGCTCGGCGCACGCGTCAACAACCTCAAGGACATCAGCATCGAGATCCCGAAGCGCCGTCTGACGGTGTTCACCGGCATCTCGGGCTCGGGAAAGAGCTCGCTGGTGTTCGGGACGATCGCCGCGGAGTCGCAGCGGCTGATCAACGAGACCTACAGCGCCTTCGTGCAGGGCTTCATGCCAACGCTGGCGCGGCCCGACGTCGACGTGCTCGACGGCATCACGACCGCGATCAGCGTCGATCAGGAGCGGATGGGCTCCAACCCGCGCTCGACCGTCGGCACCGTCACCGACACGGACGCGATGCTGCGCATCCTCTTCAGCCGGCTCGCCGAGCCCCACATCGGCTCCCCCGGCGCGTACTCCTTCAACGTCGCCTCCGCGCACGGCAGCGGCGGCTTCACCGTCGAGCGCGGCGACAAGACGATCACCAAGAAGGCGACGTTCAGCCGCGTCGGCGGCATGTGCCCGCGCTGCGAGGGCCGCGGCTCGGTCAGCGACTACGACCTCTCGGCGCTCTACGACGACGCGAAGTCGCTCAACGAGGGGGCGCTGACGATCCCCGGCTACTCCATGGAGGGCTGGTACGGGCGCATCTACCGCGGCTGCGGCTACTTCGACCCCGACAAGCCGATCAAGAAGTTCAACAAGCGCGAGCTGCACGACCTGCTCTACAAGGAGCCGACCAAGATCAAGGTCGACGGCATCAACCTCACGTACGCCGGCCTGATCCCGCAGATCGAGAAGTCGTTCCTGTCCAAGGACGTCGAGGCGATGCAGCCGCACATCCGCGCGTTCGTGGAGCGCGCGATCGTCTTCACCACGTGCCCGGACTGCGACGGAACGCGGCTGAGCGAGGCGGCGCGGTCGTCGAAGATCGACGGCCTCAGCATCGCCGACGTCTCCGCGATGGAGATCCGCGACCTGGCCGAGTGGGTCAAGGGCCTGGACGATCCATCGGTCGCGCCCCTGCTCGACGCGCTGCGGGACACGCTCGAGTCGTTCGTGGACATCGGGCTGGGCTACCTCTCGCTCAATCGCCCGTCGGGCACGCTGTCGGGAGGCGAGGCGCAGCGGACCAAGATGATCCGCCACCTCGGCTCTTCGCTCACCGACGTCACCTACGTCTTCGACGAGCCGACGATCGGCCTGCACCCGCACGACATCCAGCGCATGAACGACCTGCTGCTGCAGCTGCGCGACAAGGGCAACACCGTGCTCGTCGTGGAGCACAAGCCGGAGACCATCGCGATCGCCGACCACGTGGTCGACCTCGGCCCGAAGGCCGGGTCCCAGGGCGGCGAGCTGATGTTCGAGGGCACGGTCGAGGCCCTGCGCGAGAGCGACACGATCACCGGCCGCCATCTCGACGACCGCGCCTCGCTCAAGGAGTCCGTGCGCGAGGCCGGCGGCAAGCTGGAGGTCCGCGAGGCGGACACGAACAACCTGCAGGACGTCGACGTCGACATCCCGCTCGGCGTGCTGGTGGTGCTCACCGGCGTGGCCGGCTCGGGCAAGAGCTCGCTGATCCGCGGCTCGGTCGAGGGGCGCGAGGGTGTCGTGACGGTCGACCAGGGCGCGATCCGCGGCTCGCGGCGCAGCAATCCGGCGACCTACACCGGGCTGCTCGACCCGATCCGCAAGGCGTTCGCGAAGGCCAATGGGGTGAAGCCGGGCCTGTTCAGCGCCAACTCCGACGGCGCGTGCCCGAACTGCAACGGCGCGGGCGTCGTCTACACGGACCTCGGGATCATGGCCGGCACCGCCACGACCTGCGAGGAGTGCGGGGGCAAGCGCTTCCAGGCCGAGGTGCTCGAGTACACGTTCGGGCGCAGGGACATCAGCGAGGTGCTGGCGATGTCGGTGGACGAGGCGCTGGCGTTCTTCGGCGACGGGGACGCCCGCACGCCGGCCGCGCACAAGCTCCTCGAGCGGCTCGCCGACGTCGGCCTCGGCTACCTCACGCTCGGCCAGCCGCTCACGACGCTCTCCGGCGGCGAGCGCCAGCGGCTCAAGCTGGCCACCCGCATGAGCGAGAGCGGCGGCATCTACGTGCTCGACGAGCCGACCACCGGCCTGCATCTCGCCGACGTCGAGCAGCTGCTCGGCCTGCTCGACCGGCTCGTCGACTCGGGCAAGTCGGTGATCGTGATCGAGCACCACCAGGCCGTGATGGCGCACGCCGACTGGATCATCGACCTCGGCCCGGGCGCCGGCCATGACGGCGGCCGGGTCGTCTTCGAGGGCACGCCCGCCGAGCTCGTCGCCGGCGGCTCGACGCTGACCGGCGAGCACCTGGCGGCCTACACCGGCGTCGCCGTCTGAGGCTCAGGTCCCGGGCGCGGCGGGCGGGGTCCAGGTGCGGCCGTCGATCAGCCCGCCGAGCCCGTTCCAGGCGAAGTTCATCAGCAGCAGCGCGACGTGCTCGACGGGCTCCTCGGGGTGCTCGCCCCACCAGACGGCGAGCGACTCGCCGGCGCCCATCAGCGCCCGCGCGAGCTGGTCGGTGATGCCGAGCGCGTCGGTCTGCAGGCCCTCCGCCGAGGCGGCGCGGCGCAGCAGCTCGGCGATGAGGTCCGCGAGCTCGCGGCGCACGGCGGCGCCGTCCTGCGCGAACGGGCCGGTGCCCTGCGTGACCTCGCCGAGCAGGATCGCCCACGAGTCGCGCTCGCGTTCGACGAACGTGAAGACCGCGAGCAGGCCGTGCCAGAGCTGCTGGTCGGGCGCCGCGCCGGTGTCGACGCCCTCGCGCAGGGCATCGAGCAGGCGTGCTCGGGCGCGCTGCATGCACGCGCGATAGAGGCCCTCCTTGGAGCCGAAATAGGCGTACACCATCGGCTTGGTGATGCCGGACGCCTCGGCGATGGCGTCAACCGAGGCGGCGTGGAAGCCGCGCTCGGCGAAGGCCCGGCCGGCGACCTCGAGCATCTGCCGCTCGCGTACCTCACGCGGGACCTTTCGCGTTCCGCGTGTGTGCGACCTCACGGTTGGGGTAGATGCCATGAGGGCTATATTACCCACCGTAATTTACTGGCGGTAACTTCGGGAGGCTGTTTCCACGTGCCGGTTCGAGTCACACCACTGCTGATGGCGGCCATCGCCGTGCTGGCCGCTCCTGCGACCGCCGCCGCCCAGAGCGGTGAGAAGGCCGACCCGGCTGGCGGGGCCGCGATCGGCGAGGTCATCCTGGCGACGGCCATGGCCGGCGTCGTCACCGCGATCGCGCTCGTGGTCGTCTTCGGCCACCGCAGCGGCCGCGTGAAGTTCGTCGGCCGCGCGGCGGCCTACAGCGAGAAGCTGACCGGCGTCCCCGGCTGGGCGTCGCTGCCGAACGTGTTCGTCGGCGTCGCGCTGCTGATCGCCGTGATCGGGATGTACTGGGACATCTCCCTGCACATCGACAACGGCCGCGACCCCGGTCCGCTCGCCAACCCCGCGCACTACCTGATCCTGTTCGGCCTGTTCGGCATCTTCATCGCGGGCCTGCTCTCGATGGCGCTGCCCGAGAAGGGCGTCAAGCCCAGCTCGACCGCCGTGCGCCTGCAGAAGGACTGGTACGCGCCGCTCGGCGCCGTGCTGATGACCGCCTGCGCCGGCTTCGCCCTCGCGGGCTTCCCGCTCGACGACGTCTGGCACCGGCTGTTCGGCCAGGACGTGACGCTCTGGGGCCCGACGCACCTGATGCTGATCGGCGGCGCCTCGCTGGCGACGCTGGCCGCCGCGATGCTGATCGCGGAGGGCGCGCGCGCCGCCACCAAGTCCGGCCGCGAGCCGAACAAGAGCATGCCGGTCCTGCGCCGCGCGCTGCTCGCCGGCGCCTTCCTCGTCGGGCTCTCGACCGTGCAGGCCGAGTTCGACTTCTCGGTCCCGCAGTTCCGGCTGCTCTACCACCCGGTGCTGCTGATGCTGGCCGCCTCGATCGCGCTCGTGACCGCGCGGATCTGGATCGGCCGCGGCGGCGCGCTGATGGCGGTCTTCGGCTTCTTGGCGATCCGCGGCCTGCTGACCGGGCTCGTGGGCGGCGTGTGGGGCCAGACGACGCCGCACTTCCCGCTCTACATCGTCGAGGCCGTGTGCGTCGAGGTCGTCGCGCTGCTGCTGACGGTCCGCCGCCCGGCGCTGTTCGGCGCCGTCGCGGGCGCGGCGATCGGCACGATCGGCCTGGCGGCCGAATGGGGCTGGTCGCACGTCTGGATGACCATGTCGTGGCCGTCCTCGCTGCTCCCCGAGGCCGTGATCTTCGGCCTGCTCGCCGCCGTCTCGGGCGGCGTGCTCGGCGGCGCGATCGGCCGCGCGCTCGCCCCGCCGGTGGAGGAGCTCGCCCCGTCCCCGCGCTGGGCCGTGATCGCGGCCGGGATCGGGCTGATCGTGGCGGTCGCCTACCCGCTGCCGATCGCCGAGCCCGAGAACATCAGCGCGCAGGTCCGGCTGACCGAGGTCAGCGGCGCGCCCGAGCGCCGCGTGGACGCCGAGGTCCGCGTCACCCCGCCCGACGCGGCGAAGGACGCGGAGTGGTTCGTCACCACCTCCTGGCAGGGCGGCAGCTCGATCGTGGGCGACATGCGCGAGGTCTCCCCCGGCGTCTACCGCACGACGAAGCCGATGCCGGTCTACGGCAACTGGAAGACGACGCTGCGCCTGCACACCGGCGACGTCGTCGCGGGCCTGCCCGTCTTCCTGCCCGAGGACAAGGCGATCCCCGCCAAGGAGGTCCCGGCCGAGGCCTCGATGACGCGCGACTTCGTGCTCGACAAGAAGAACCTCCAGCGCGAGCAGAAGCAGGGCGTGCCCGGCTTCCTGACCACGCTGGCCTACCTCATCGTGCTGCTGATCGTCGCGGGCATCACCGCAGCGCTGGTGATCGGGCTGCGACGCATGGACCAGGACCGCGAGCGCAAGGCCGACCGCGGCTCGATCGCCGCGTCCGCCCAGGCAGCGGCGAACGGCTCGGGCGCGGCGGCGCGGGAGCAGGACGCCGAGCTGATGCGCTGACTCTAGGCTCATCAGAGTGCTTCGTGCGGCTCTGACGATCGTGGTGCTCGCCGTCGCGCTGACCGGCTGCGGCGGCGAGTCGCGTAGCGCGCCGGGCCAGGCGGAGGCGCCGACGCCGACGCCTGTCGCTTCCGCGACGCCGGGGCCGGACGCGCCGCTGCCCTCCGGTGCGGAGGCGCTCGCGGAAGAGCTGATGCGCGAGCGCGACGCGCTCTACGCGGCGGTCGACGAGTGGCGCGCTTCCGGGGATCCGGGGCGCGGCGGGCCGCCCGAGACGGTGGCGGTCCATGCCGTGCGCGAGCAGCGCATCTATCGGCTGCTCGGCCGCCGGGCTTCGCTGGCGCGCGGGGTGCTGCGGGCGCTGCCGGCGCGGCTGCGCTCCGAGGCGCGCGACAACGTCCTCGCCCGCTCCGAGCTCTCTCGGATCGTGTCGGTGCGGAACGGGCCGCCGCCGCGGATCGCGATCGGGCGGGCTGCGCCGGCGGACTCGCTGCGCGGGTACTACCGGCGCGCCTGGCGGCGCTTCCGCGTCGGCCCGCCGCTCCTGGCTGCGGTCAACTTCGTCGAATCGGGCTTCGGCCGGCTGCGCAACCGCTCCATCTCGGGCGCGCGCGGGCCGATGCAGTTCATGCCGGCCACCTGGGCAGCCTACGGGCTCGGCGGCGACATCGCCTCGCCGCGCGACGCGATCCTGGGGGCAGCGAACTACCTGCGCGCGAACGGCGCCCCAGGCGACGAGGCGCGGGCGCTGCACCACTACAACCCGTCGCTGCACTACGTGCGCGCGATCAGCGCCTACGCGCGCCGGATCCGCGTGGACCGGCGCCGCTTCTACGCGTACTACGCCTGGGCGGTCTACATCGGCGACGAGCGCCGCACCGGCCCGGGGCAGCGCACCCCCTGAAGCATCGAGGGGTCGATTGCCCACGCAGGGCGTGAGCTATCGACCCGTCGCGGCGCGCGCGAGCTCGACGAGCCGCCGACGGGCCGTCTCGTCGTTCGTCTGCGGGTTGGGCTCCTCCTCGCGGCGCTGCCAGAAGTAGCGCCCGGTGACGCCCTCGAGCGAGGGATCCGTGAGCATCCAGACGGGCGTGTCCGCGCCATCGGCGAGGTCTCCGCCGCCCGCGCCGCCCATCTTCGTGGCGATCCAGCCGGGGCTGCAGGCGTTGACGGCAGGCCCGCCGTCCCGCGCCCAGCGCTCGCCCTGCTCGCGCGCGAGCATCACCAGCGCGATCTTCGATTGCGCGTACGGCGTCGCGTAGCGCGGCTCGTCCGGTCGCTCGAGGTCGACGGAGCCGCTCGAGTGGACGCCGCTCGACACGTGCACCACCCGCCCGCCCCTCAGCCGCTCCCGCAGCAGCTCGGTCAGGAGGAACGCCGAGAGGAAGTTGACCTGCCAGGTGGGCTCGTGGCCGTCCTCGGTGCGGGCATTGCGTGGCGGCGCGGTGCCGTAGCCGATCCCCGCGTTGTTGACGAGCCCGTCCAGCGAGCCGCTCAGGCCGTCGGCCATCGCTCTCACCTGCGCGAACGAGGCCAGGTCGGCGACCGCGATCTCGGCAGCGCCCGTGCGCTCCGCCGCCGCCTCGGCCTTCTCCGCGCTGCGCCCGTGCACGATCACGCGGGCGCCGCGCCCGGCCATCTGCCGGGCGATCTCCTCCCCGATCCCGTCGGTCGCACCGGTGACCAGCACCCTCATGGCCGCGGCCCCAGCAGGTCCCAGCGGTTCCCGGCGACGTCCACGAACACGACGACCCGGCCATAGGGCTCGTCACGCGGCTCGCCCAGGAGCTCGACGCCGGCCGCGCGCATCCGCTCAAAGGTCGCGTCGAAGTCGTCCACCCGCAGGAACAGCCCGACCCGCCCCGCGAACTGATCCCCGACCGCGGCCGCCTGCCGCTCCCCATCCGCCTGCGCCAGCAGCAGCGCCGTCTGCGCCCCGGGAGGCCGCACGACGACCCACCGCTTCGGCCGCCCGTCGTTGGTCAGCGAAGGCGAGTCCTCCACCAGCTCGAAGCCCAGCACATCCACGTAGAACCGGATGGCGGCGTCGTACTCGTCGACGATCACGGCGATCTGCTCGAGGTGCATCCGAACCAGACAACCACGCCTGCCGGACACCGCAAGGGCTCGCTAGACTGCTGGCGCAATCCAGCGCGGCTGTAGCTCAGTTGGCTAGAGCGTCTGCTTGCCATGCAGAAGGTCGAGGGTTCGAGTCCCTTCAGCCGCTCCTCTTAGAAGCCCTGCACATGCAGGGTTTCTTCGTTTCTCGGGTCGTTTTGCAGCGTGCGGACCGAGGGTCTGCTGCCCCAGCCGAAGATGATGCGCATGCATCAGCGAGCGGCGCCGCACAGCGGGAAGGCCACAGCGTGTAGGGCCTCGTGTCCAGCCGCAGCCCCGACGACCTGCCGGCGTTCTGCGCCAAGGTCGTCGAGGAGCTCGCCGAGGGGCCGCACCAGGCCCGCTAGTGAGGCTCCGCGGGCGCCTCCTCGCGGCGGTGGCGCTCGCGGACGCCGAAGGCGACCCGTCGCACGGCGTCCTGGGACTCGAAGCCCGAGCCCAGGGCGCCGCCGACGAGGC
>DATFQI010000170.1:0-4164 GCA_035264365.1 Solirubrobacteraceae bacterium | reverse complement strand
CGCCCACGCGATCGCCCACGACCTGCAGGACCGCATCGCCGCGGGCCTGCGCGGCGCCGACGTGCTGATCCACCTCGAGCCCGAGGACCGCGTCCGCGAGGACCCGATCGCTCCGGCGCCGCCTTCGGCTCGGTGAGCATGTGGCCGGGGGCGTTGCCCGCGGCGGACGTCGACGGCTCTGGGTGGGGAAGGTGGGGGAGTGCCCGGGCCGCGCCGCTCTCCATCGACGGGTCGATAGTTCACGCCTGGCATGACTTATCGACCCGTCGATCGTCGAGCGGTGGGTTACTGAGCCTGAGGCACATCAAACCACCGCTCGCGTCGGGAGCGGGCGCGCGGGCGGCTCCCTCGCCTCCCCACCCAGCCGCAGTTGACGTTCGCGAGCGCTGACGGTCAGCGCAGGTTGATCGCCGCCGCCAGCGCGACCGCGAACACGACACCCGCATAGCCCACGTATCCCGACAGCAACAGGATCAGGGAGGCGATCACGCAGATGGCGACCGTGGCGTACCAGGCGATCTTCGGCAGGGGCACGGGTGGATATTCTCGCGAAGGTCCGATGAGCCCTGCCTCCACCTCAGCGCCGAGCCTCGCGCAGGCCCCGCCGGCGGCCGTGCGATGACGGGCGCGGGCCCCGGGCTCACGCCCGAGCTGGCGGTCGGCTACCTGCGGGAGCTGTCCGCCGACATCCAGGAGGCCGTGATCCTTACGCCCGACGGCGAGCCCGTCGCCGGCGCGGCCGAGCTGGCCGCCGCGGCCAAGCACCTGCTGGCCGCCGCGCCCGAGGCCGCGGAGATCGAGGTCGCCGTCTCCGGCGGAGCCATCCACGCAGCGCGCGGCGACCACCATGCGGTCGTCGCCGTCTGCGGGCGCTACGCCCTGCCGGCGCTGATCCGCTACGACCTCAAGGTCGTGCTCGGCGAGCTCGCGGCAGAGGCCGGGGAGCCCGGCGGCGGCGCCGCCACGGAGGCCGCCTGATGCCGCGCCTGCCACGCCGCACCGGAGCCGCCGGGGCCCGCCGGCCGGGCGGCGTGCCGGCGACCGTCGCGGCGACGCTGGCGCGGCGCCGCGAGGGCCGCGCGACCCGCGTCGTGGTCCGCGACGGAGCCGGGCAGCCGCGCGTCCTCGATGCCGGGGAGGACCCCGTCGCGCAGGCCCTCGTGGAGGCCGCCGAGGACCTGATTTCCGCGGCGCAGCGCGGTTCCGGCGTGTAAGAACACTGCAATTCCGCGCCCAGTTTTTCCGCAAAGTGCGGGTTTTTCGGCATGATGCGGCTTGGCGCGTCCGGTGCCGCTGTTAGCTTCGCGCCGAAGTCAATCCCGCAAAGGGGACAAGGAGGAGTCATGACGAAGTCGGACTTCGTTGATCAGGTCGCTTCCTCGAGCGGCCTCAGCAAGAAGGATGCGGGTTCTGCGGTGGACGCCGTCCTCGGCACCATCGAGAACGCGCTCAAGAGTGGGGACGAAGTCTCCTTCACGGGCTTCGGCAAGTTCCACGTCGCCCAGCGGGGCGCCCGCGAAGGTCGCAACCCGCGCACCGGCGAGTCGATGACCATCGCCGCCAGCAAGGTCCCGCGCTTCACGGCGGGCTCCGGCCTCAAGAAGGCCGTCAAGTAGCCGCTCGTTCCGAGGCCGACGGGGGCGCCGGTTCGCCGGCGCCCCCGCAGGTCGCACCCGCGTCTCGCGCCGAGGCCTTCGGCGCCCGCCTCACGGCCGCCGTCGAGGCGCGCGGGTCCCAGGTCGTCGTCGGGCTCGATCCCGACCCCGCCCGTCTCTGGCCGGCCACCTCCGAGCGCGCCGCCGAGGCGCGCGCCCTCCTCGAGGTCCCCGCGGGCGATCCGCGCTCCGAGATCGCCGTCGCGGTCCTCGCGCACTGCCTCGCGCTGATCGACGCCGCCGCTCCCACCTGCGTGGCGGCCAAGCCCCAGCTCGCCTTCTTCGAGCAGCTCGGCTCCGCCGGCTGGCGCGCGCTCGAGCACGTCTGTGCGCACGCGCGCGCCGCCGGCCTGCTCGTGCTCGCCGACGCCAAGCGCGGCGACGTCCCGAGCACCGCCGCCGCCTACTCGCGCGCGCTCACCGGGCCGGCGCCCGGCCTGCAGGCCGACGCGATCACCGCGAACCCGCTGATGGGCCGCGACGCGGTCGCCCCGCTCATCGACGGCGCCCGCGCCACCGGCGCGGGGGTGTTCCTGCTCGTGCGCACCTCCAATCCCGGCGCGGCCGACGTGCTGGACCTCGAGCTCGCCGACGGCCGGCCGCTGTGGGAGCGGCTCGCTCGCATGACCGCAGAGCTCGGCGCGCCGGCCGGCGCGGGCGGCCTGGCGGACGTCGGCGCGGTCACCGGCGCCACGGCACCCGAGCACCTCGCGCGCATGCGCGAGCTGATGCCGCACACGCCGTTCCTGCTGCCCGGGATCGGCGCGCAAGGAGGCGACGTCGCCGCGCTCGCGCCGGCATTCGCACCCGGCCGCGCGGCCGGGCTCGTGACGGCCTCACGCTCGATCGCGAACGCTTCGGAGGCCCGCGGCGGCGACCCCGCGCAGGCCGCCCGAGCGGAGGCCGAGCGCCTGCGCGAGACCGCCTGGAACCTCGTCCGGTAGCGCGCCGGAGCCGCCTGGACCGCCGCTATCCTTGCCCGCGATGGCCGGTCGAAGCCCCGCGCGGTTCCTGGCCCCGCTCGCGCTGGTGGCAATCGCCTTCGCGCTGTTCTCGATCCTCGGCGGCGGGGGCGGCGGGGATGAGGAGCCTGCCAGCGACAATCAGCCGCGCGCGACCGCGACGGCGATGCCGAAGAAGGAGACCAAGCGCAAGCGCAAGGTCTACGTCGTCAAGCCCGGTGACACGCCGTCGGGTATCGCCGAGAAGACGGGCGTCTCGCTCGAGCAGCTCGAGGAGGCCAACCCGGACCTCGACCCGCAGCTGCTGGCGCCCGGCCAGCGGATCCGGATCCCGCAGTGAGGGCTCTGCGCGCGCTGGCGCTCGTCCTGCTCGCCTGCTCGCTCGCCCCGGCCGCCGCACACGCCGCCGAGCGCCCGCCGCGCTGCCAAGCCGACGTCCCGAGCGCGATCGTGATCGAGGTCTCCACCGGCACCGTCGCCTGCGCGACCGACGCGAACCAGCGCCGGCCGATCGCCTCGACCACCAAGCTGATGACCGCGCTGCTCACGCTCGAGCGCGCGAAGCTCTCCGACGTCTACACGGCGGCCGACTACCAGCCCTCGCCCGCGGAGTCGCAGATCGGGCTCGAGCGCGGGGAGCGCATGAGCGTGCGCGACCTGATGCGCGGCCTGCTGGTCGAGTCGGCCAACGACGCGGCGGTCACGCTCGCCGAGGGCGTCGGCGGCTCGCGCAAGGCGTTCGTACGCGCGATGAACCGCCGCGCGCAGCAGCTCGACCTGAAGGACACGCACTACGCGAACCCGATCGGGCTCGACGACGCCGGCAACTACTCCAGCGCGCGCGACCTGGTGACGCTCGCCCGCGTGCTGCGCACCAACCGCTTCTTCCGCACCACGGTCGATCGCCCGTCGGTGCGGCTGACCACGGGCAACCACCCGCGCACGTTCGACAACCGCAACACGCTCGTCCGCAACACGAGCTGGGTCAACGGCGTCAAGAGCGGCCACACCAGCCAGGCCGGCTACGTGCTGGTCGGCTCCGGCCTGCGCAACCACGTCCAGCTCGTCTCCGCCGTGCTCGCCACGCCGAGCCTCGCCGCCCGCGACGCCGCCACCAGGACGCTGCTCGAGAAGAACTTCCAGAAGTTCCAGCAGATCACGGTGGTCCGCCGCGGCACGGTCATGACGCGCGTGCCGATCCGCTACCGGCGCGGCGCCGAGCTCGCGCTCGTGGCCGGCCGCACCGTCCGCCGGATCGTGCCGCGCGGTCAGCGCGATGACGTGGACGCGCAGGTCGTCGGGAAGCCCGACGACGTCGCCGGCCCGATCGTCGCCGGCCAGGGCTTCGGCGCCATCCAGATCCTCCAGAACGGCCGCGTGGTGGGGCGCGTGCCGCTGGTCGCCGCCTCCAGCGTCCCGGCCGCCGACCTCGAGCAGAAGGCGAAGTCCTGGTTCACCAGCCCGCTGCCGCTGCTGCTCGTCGTGGGGCTGATTGCCGGTACCGTCCTCGTCGGCAGGCAGCTCCGCCGCTCGGTGCGCAATGGTCG
>DATFQI010000169.1:0-9596 GCA_035264365.1 Solirubrobacteraceae bacterium | reverse complement strand
GAGTCGCCCGCGTAGGTGTAGAGCGGATGCCCGTTGTACGTGACTTCGGTCGCGCCGTCGGAGCGCTTGGTCGTCCCGAGCTTGGAAGCCGCCAGGCCCGGGCCGGCGGTGGGCTCGCCCGCGGTCGTCAGCGGGGGCCAGATGGTCGCGCAGGCACCGCCGCACGCGCTCATCGTCCCCTTGTCGGCCTCGAACAGGTACAGCGCGCGGCCCTGCGCGTCGACGAGGACCTTGCCGAGCTTCGTGCTCGCCAGCTTCACCGACCCGCGGGCGCCGGACGACGGCGTGGGGGCGGAGGACGAGCCCCCGCCGTACGTGCTGCCACCGCCGCAGCCGGCGACCGCGACGGCGAGCACGACCAGTCCGGCGGCGACGATGGCGATCGACGTGCGCGCGGCGCGCGACGGGCGTTTGGATCCGGTGCTCATTGAGAGCCTCCTTCAAGGAGAAGTTGCACAATCAACAGCACCGACGTCACGCCGGCGGGGGAAATTCCCCGCCCCTGAGCCAACGATGAGCGCCGGGCACGAACCTCTCACCGCGGAGCGCGTCCGTGCCGGCGCATGTGGTCACCCGACGGCGTACGCCTCGGCGTCGCGCCGCTTGAGCTCCAGACCATGGCCGGGCACCGCGTCGTCCGGGTGGAGCACGCCGTGGCGGGGCTCGAGCACGCCGTCGAAGAGCAGCCGCTCGATCCGCACGTGGTCGTGGAAGTACTCGAGGTGGACCGCGCTCTGCATCGCCGTGCAGACCGGCGCGTGCAGGGCGGGCGAGCAGTGCGCGGAGAACGGCAGCCCGTGCGCCTGGCAGAGCGCGTCGGCGCGCAGGACACCCGTGATGCCGCCGCAGCGCGTGCCGTCGCCCTGCAGCGTGTCGACGGCCTCGGCGGCGAGCATCCTCCGGAATCCGTAGCCGTCGGTCACGTACTCGCCGGCCGCGACGGACATGCCCGCCGGTGCCCGGTCGCGCACGCGGCGCAGGCCCTCGAGGTCGTCGGAGCTCACCGGCTCCTCGAACCAGGCCACGCCGTGCTCCGCGAACGCGTCCGCCATCGCGATCGCCGCGTGGGGGTGCCAGGCGCCGTTGCCGTCGACCATCAGCTCGACGTCGGGCCCGATCGCCGCTCGCGCGACCCTCACCCGCTCCGGGTCGGCCGCGGGGTCGCTGCCGACCTTGATCTTCACGCGAGCGAAGCCCTCCTCGGCCCAGCCGGCGAGCTGGGATCGCAGCTCGGCGTCGGTGTAGGACGTGAAGCCGCCGGACGCGTAGGCCGCGATGCCGTCGCGGCGGCGACCGAGCAGCGATGCGAGCGAGACGTCCAGCAGCCGCGCCTTGAGGTCCCACAGCGCCACGTCGACCGCGCTGACCGCGAACGCGCTCAGGCCGGTCGTGACCGCGTTGCGCAACGCGGCGGTCATCGCCGCCCAGGCGGCGGGCACGTCCATCGGGTCGCGGCCGGTGACCATGCCCGCCAGCGTGCCGCGGATCAGCGCCGCCACCGCGGCGTCCGCGTACGTCCAGCCGAGGCCCCGCTCGCCGCCGGCCCGCAGCTCCACGACGACGATCGTGGTCGAGTCCCACGACAGCGTCCCGTCCGCCTCCGGGCGGTCGGTCGGGACCGTGTAGGCGGCCACGTCGACGTGCTCGACGGCGCTCACGACGACGCCGCCGCCGTCGCAAGCGGCACGCGCTTGGCCGCGAGCCGCTCGGCGAGTCGCGACGCCGCCGCCATGATCGTCAGCGCCGGGTTCGCCGCGCCCTGCGTCGGCATCGCGCTGCCGTCGGCGATGAACAGGTTCGGGACGCCCCATACGCGGTGGTCGGCGTCGCAGACGCTCGCCGCGGGGTCGTCGCCCATGCGGCAGCCGCCGATCAGGTGGGCGTAGCGGTCGATGGTCAGGACGTCCTGGGCGCCGGCCGCCTCCCAGATGTCGTGCAGGACCTGCTTGGCGTAGGCGATCGCGGCGCGGTCGTTGTCGCACTGCGAGTAGTCCAGCCGCGGAATCGGGAGCCCGTACGAGTCGAGCTCGTCCGCGAGCGTGACGCGGTTGTCCGGGCGCGGGAGCAGCTCGCACAGCGCTCCGAGGGTCGACCAGTGGTTGTAGTCGCGCATGTACTCGCGCAGGGCGACGCCCCAGTGGCCGTCGGCGAGGACGTGCTCCGCCCACCCGATCGGCAGCGGCGAGACCGTCTGGATCGAGAACCCGCGCTTGAAGCCGCGAGCGGGGTCGGTCTCGTAGAACTGCTCGCTGCTGACCTCGGGAGGCGGCGCCTTGTACATGCGCATCAGCTCGGAGAAGCGGCCGGCGACCTGCGGCGCGCCCTGCACCATCACGTAGCGGCCGACCTGGTCGGCGTCGTTGCCCAGCCCGTGCGGGAACCGCGGCGACGCCGAGTTCAGCAGCAGCCTGGGCGTCTCGATCGAGTAGCCCGCGACGGCCACCGCGGCCGCGCGCTGGAACCGCTCTCGGCCCTCGTGCAGGAACGTGGCGCCGGTGCAGCGTCCGCGCTCGTCGACCTCGATCCGGGAGGCCATGCAGCCGGCGCGAATCTCGGCGCCGTGGGCGAGCGCGTCCGGCACGTGGGTGACGAGCGGGCTCCCCTTGGCGTTGACCTTGCAGCCCTGCAGGCAGAAGCCGCGGTAGATGCAGTGCGGCCGGTTGCCGAACGTGCCGTTGGTGATCCCGACCGGGCCGACGCGCATCTCGATCCCGAGCGCACGGGCGCCGCGCCACGCCTGGTCGGCCGCGCCGGAGATCGGATGTGCCGAGTGCGGGTAGCGGTGCGGGTCGCCCCAGGGCCAGTCCTGGCCGGCCACCGGCAGCTCGCGCTCGACGCGCTCGTAGTGGGGCTTGAGCTCGCCGTAGCCGTAGGGCCAGTCGGCGCCGACGCCGTCGAGCGTGGCGGTGCGGAAGTCGGACGGGTGGAAGCGCGGCGTGAAGCCGGCGTAGTGGACCATCGAGCCGCCGACGCCGAGTCCGGAGTTGTTCTTGCCCAGCTCGACGGGGTCGCTGCCGCCGATCACCCGCGGGTCGGTCCAGTAGAGCTTGTGGGATCCCGCCTCGTCGGAGACCCAGTCCCGGTCGGGGTCCCAGAATGGGCCCTTCTCGAGCACGACCGCGCGCCACCCGGCGCGCGCGAGCCGCTGCGCCAGCACGCCGCCCCCGGCGCCGCAGCCGACGATCAGGACGTCGACCTCCTCGTCGTCGCGATATCGGCGCATCCGCCGCTCCTGCGGCACCGCGCGCCGGTGGACGTCGAGCAGCCGATGGGAGTCGTTGGCGCTCATCGGTCGACGCCGCGGCGCTGCACGTCCTCGACCGGATCGAGCGAGAACGCCTCCTCGCCCTCCCACGCCTCCGAGAGCCCGATCCCGAGCCGGCTGTAGCCGCGCGGATAGGCCGGTCCGCCGAAGCCGATCTCGCTCCACGACCACGGGTGCGAGTAGAACGCGGCCAGCGTGCCGCGCATCAGGACCGACCAGGCGCCGGCGACGTCGAGCCGCGCCCAGGTCCCACCGGACAGCGAGCCGTCGCTGAACGCGCTGCAGATCTCCAGCCGGGCCTCCTCGCCGGCCGCCGCGAACGACGCCACGCCACGCTGCTGCGCCGCCTCGTCGAGACCGCGTGCCGCGAGCCGCCACGTCTCGCGATCGTCGGGCATCCCGGCGTGGCGATAGCCCTCGAGCCGCCCCGCGTGCAGCTTCTCGTCGACGAGCTCGAGCACGGGGATCCGCGGCTCGGCGTCCTGCGCGGTCACCGTGTCGCAGAACGCGCGCAACGTGGCGGCCTCCGCCCAGGTGAAGAAGCGGATCTGCGGCGGGGCCTCGACGCGGGGCAGCACCGCCGCGCGGGTCGCCTCGTCCCAGTGGCCGGCATGCTCGAGCACGTCGAAGTCGGGGTAGCGGCCGATCTGCTGCGGCGTCGTGCCGCGGCGCTGACGCGGGAGCCCGGCCGGCGGCGCGGGCTGGCCGCCGGCGCGCTGCTTGGGCAGGTGTCCGGCCTCCCGGTAGTCGGCCATCACCGTTCCCGGCGCATCAGCGCCGCGACCATCGCGATACCGCCGACGAGCACGAGCGAGCCGGGCGCCAGCAGCGGCGGGCCCATGACGAGGTTGTAGGTCGGCTCGCGGAACCCGCCCGGCTTGCGCGCCACGCCGCGGGCGTGCAGGACCGTGCCGATCGCCCCGTTGAGTGCGTAGAGCGCGCCCGTGACCGGCAGCGCACGCCGGGCGACGCGCTCGCCGCCCGGCAGCGCGCCGGCGATGCCGGCGACCAGCAGCGGCGGGGTGAGCGCGATCGGCGTCCACTCCCAGCGGTCGCCGAAGGAGGCCTTGTAGTGCTCGAGGTAGATCTCGAACGCGAGCGGCAGCGTGCTCAGTCCGGAGATGAGCGCCAGCGAGCGCTGCAGGCGGCCGCGGCGGATGTTGCGCAGCGCCCGCTTCATCGATTCGTGAACTCGGCGAGCTTGCCCTTGACGGACTCGCGGATGATGTCGCGGGCCGCCGGATCACGGCCCAGGAGCGCCTTGCCCAGCCCCTTGGCCTGCTCGAAGCGGATGTGGGGCGGCAGCGGCGGCACCTCCGGGTCGGTGACGACCTCCAGCAGGGCGGGGCGGCCCGCGGCCAGCGCCGCGTCCCATGCGGGGCCGACGTCCTCCGGCCGGTCCACGCGCGCGGCGTGCAGGCCGAGCAGGCGCGCGTATTCCGCGTAGGCGAAGTCGGGCAGCACCTGCGAGGCCTCGAGCTTCGGATCGCCGGTCATGACGCGCTGCTCCCACGTGACCTGGTTGAGGTCGTCGTTGTGGAGCACGCACACGACGAGCTGCTGGTTCTCCCAGCGGTCGGCATAGCGCGCGACGTCGATCAGCGCGTTGATCCCGAGCATCTGGAACGCCCCGTCGCCGAGGACGGCGATCACCGGCCGGTCGGGGTGCGCGAACTTGGCCGCCAGCGCGTAGGGGATCGCCGGGCACATCGTCGCGAGCGTGCCGGAGAGCGCGGCCATCATGTCCTCGCGCAGGCGCAGCTGGCGGGCCCACCAGTTCGTCGCCGACCCGGAGTCGGCGGTCAGGATGCAGCGGTCGGGCAGGCGCTCGGAGAGCTCGTGGAAGACGCGCTGCGGGTTGACCGGGTCGGCGTCCTGCATCGCGCGCGACTCGAGGATCGCCCACCAGCGCTCGACCTCGCCCTCGATCTGCTCGCGCCAGGCGCGATCCTGCTTGCGCACGAGCAGCGGGATCAGCGCGCGCAGCGTCGTCGCCGCGTCGCCGACGAGATTGACCTCCATCGGGTAGCGCAGGCCGATCAGGCGCCCGTCGATGTCGATCTGCACCCCTCGCGCCTGGCCCTCCTCGGGCAGCCACTCCGAGTACGGGAAGCTCGAGCCGACCATCAGCAGCGTGTCGCAGTCCTGCATCATCTCGGCCGACGGCTTGGTGCCGAGCAGGCCGATCGAGCCGGTCACGTACGGCAGCGTGTCCGGCAGCACGGCGCGGCCGTTGAGCGCCTTGGCGACGCCGCAGCCGAGCAGCTCGGCGACCTCGAGCAGCTCGCGCTCCGCCCCGAGCGCGCCTTGCCCGACGAGCATGGCGACCCGCTCTCCGGCGTTCAGGACGTCTGCCGCCTCCTTCAGCTGCGCGCTCTCCGGCAGCGTCGCCGGCGCCGTGTAGCCGATCCCGGAGAACACCGACCCGTGCGAGCGCGGTGGCGCCGAGTACGGCAGCTCCTGCACGTCGGCGGGCACGATCAGGCACGTCGGGGAACGGGTGGCGAGCGCGACCCGCATGGCGCGGTCGACGAGATGCCGCGCCTGCTCGGGCGTGTTGCAGACCTCGACGAACTCGTGCGCGACGTCCTTGAACAGCGTCACGAGGTCGATCTCCTGCTGGTAGGACGAGCCGATCGCGGTCCGGGGCTGCTGACCGACGATCGCGACGACGGGCTGCTTGTCGAGCTTCGCGTCGTAGAGCCCGTTGAGCAGGTGCACGGCGCCCGGGCCCGAGGTCGCCATGCAGACGCCGGGCTCAGGGGTGAACTTCGCGTGCGCGGTGGCCGCGAAGGCCGCGATCTCCTCGTGGCGGACCTGGACGAACTCGACGCGCTCGCCGACGTCGTGGAAGGCGCCCAGCAGCCCGTTGATGCCGTCGCCCGGGTAGCCGTAGATCCGCTTGACGCCCCAATCGGCGAAGCGCTCGAGCATGAAGTGGGCAACGTCCTGGGACATGGGGCTCCTTACGGGTCGTCCTGTACGGAGGGATACCCGGCCGTGCTCGGCCGGCTGCAGCGTCCGTCGGGCAGGTGACAGAGCCCCTGGCCCGGGTAGAGGCGTGTCGTGGCAGATGCTCCCGACGCGCTGGTGATCGGCGCGGGGCCGAACGGTCTCGTCGCCGCCAACGTCCTCGCGGACGCGGGCTGGTCCGTCGAGGTCCTCGAGGCCCAGCCCGAACCCGGCGGCGCCGTGCGCAGCGGCGAGCTGACGCTGCCGGGGTACGTGCACGACCGCTTCAGCTCGTTCTATCCGCTCGGCGTCGCCTCGCCGGCCATGCGGGCGATGGACCTCGAGGCCCACGGCGTCAGCTGGCGCTATCCCGAGCTCCCCGTGGCCCATCCCGCGTCGGACGGCAGCGTGGCGTACGTCGGGCGCGACGTCGAGGAGACCGCCGCCGCACTGCGGGCCTTCGACCCGGCGGACGGTGACGCGTGGCGGCGGTTGTACGCCCACTGGGAGCGGCTCGGCGACGCGCTGCTGGACGCCCTCTTCGCGCCGTTCCCGCCGCTCCGCGGCGGCCTGCGACTCGCCCGGCGGCTCGGCCGGCGGGGCGCGCTGGACTTCGCCCGCTTCGGCCTGCTGCCCGTGCGGCGGCTCGGCGAGGAGTGGTTCGCGGGCGAGGGCGGCCGGCGGCTGCTGGCCGGCAACGCCCTGCACGCGGACTTCAGCCCCGAGCACCCCGGTGGCGGCATCTACGGGTGGGTGCTCGTCGGCCTGGCGCAGCAGTTCGGCTTCCCGGTCCCGGAGGGCGGCAGCGGCCGCGTCACCGACGCCCTGGTCCGGCGGCTCCGGCAGCGCGGCGGGCGCGTGCGCTGCGACGCCCGCGTCGACGAGATCGTCGTCCGGCGGGGCCGGGCGGTCGGCGTCCGGATCGCGGGCGGAGAGGGCGTGGGCGCCCGCCGCGCCGTCCTCGCCGACGTCTCCGCGCCCGCCCTGTACCTCGAGCTGCTCGACCGCGGCCACGTGCCCGCGCGGGTGCTGTCGGCGCTGGAGCGCTTCCAGCGCGGCAATGCGACGTTCAAGGTCGACTGGGCGCTCGACGGACCCGTTCCCTGGCTGGCCGGGGAGACCGCGCGGGCGGGCACCGTCCACATCACCGAGAGCGTCGACGAGCTGACGCGGACGGCCGCCCAGCTGATCCTCCGGGAGGTGCCGTCGGCCCCTTTCCTGGTCTGCGGCCAGTACGCCCGCACCGATCCCACGCGGGCGCCGGCCGGCAAGGAGGTCTTCTGGAGCTACACCCACGTGCCCCAGGCGGTCGTCGGCGATGCCGGCGGCGCCGGCATCACCGGCGCCTGGGACGAGCGGGAGAGCGAGCGCTTCGCGGACCGGATCGCCGAGCAGATCGAGCGGGTGGCCCCCGGCTTCCGGGACCGCGTCGCCGCGCGGGCGATCACCACGCCCCAGGACTTCGAGGCACAGGACGCCAACCTCGTCGGCGGCGCGCTCAACGGCGGCACCGCCGAGCTGCACCAGCAGCTCGTGCTGCGGCCGATCCCGGGCCTCGGGCGAGCCGAGACGCCGGTGCCGGGCCTCTACCTCGCGTCCGCCTCGGCGCACCCCGGCGGTGGCGTGCACGGCGGCTGCGGGGCGATCGCCGCCCGCGCCGCGCTGCGCGAGCCCGGTGTCGCCCGTCGCCTCTCGGCCCGGGCCGCGCGCGCCGTCAGCGGGCGCGCCATCTAGCTCTCATGCGTACCCGTAAGCCAGGTGACCACCCGGAAGGCGCGCGGAGCGACCCGCCGATATTCCTTCACGCGTGAGGCCAGGGTCGTGGCGGGAATCCATGCCGGCGCTCCTGCGACAGCTGGGCGGAGACCCCCTGGGGCTGGGGCCCGCGGCGCGCTCGCGCCGCTCGCGCGAGCTCGTCGCCCGCACGGCGACGGCCGATCGCGTCGTGCGGTCCGTCTGCCCCTATTGCGCGGTCGGCTGCGGCCAGAAGGTCTACGTCTCCGGCGAGAAGGTCGTGCAGATCGAGGGCGACCCGGACTCGCCGATCTCCCGCGGGCGCCTGTGCCCGAAGGGCGCGGCGTCGGAGAGCCTCGTCAACAGCCCGATGCGCGAGACGAAGGTCAAGTACCGGCGGCCGCGCGCGACCGAGTGGGAGGAGCTGGACCTCGAGACGGCGATGGACATGATCGCCGACCGGGTCGTCCGCACCCGCGAGGCGACCTGGCAGGACGCCGACGAACAGGGACGCCCGCTCAACCGCACGCTGGGGATGGCGTTCCTCGGCGGCGCGACGCTGGACACCGAGGAGAACTACCTGATCAAGAAGTTCTTCACCGCCGCCGGCGCGATCTCGATCGAGAACCAGGCCCGCATATGACACTCCTCCACGGTCCCCGGTCTGGGGACCTCGTTCGGGCGCGGCGGCGCCACCACGTTCCAGCAGGACCTGCAGAACTCCGACTGCATCGTGATCATGGGCTCGAACATGGCCGAGCAGCACCCGGTGGGCTTCCAATGGGTGGTCGAGGCCAAGGAGCGCGGCGCCCAGGTCTTCCACGTCGACCCGCGCTACACGCGCACGAGCGCCATCGCGGACGTCCACGTGCCGCTCCGGACCGGGACTGACATCGCCTTCCTGGGCGGCGTCATCAACCACATCCTCAGCACGGGCTCCGAGTTGCGCGAGTACGTGCAGCACTTCACCAACGCGCCCGTGATCCTCAAGGAGGAGTTCCGCGACACGGAGGACCTCGGCGGGCTCTTCTCGGGCTGGGACGAGGAGGACGGGGTCTATGCGGTCGACTCCTGGGGCTACCGCGGCACGTCGGGGGAGCTGGCGGCGGGTAAGCACAAGCAGGTCGGCGACGTCTCGGGTGACCAGGCGCACGGCGCGCACGGGATGGACCTCGAGCGCGGCGAGCCGCCTGAGATCGACATCGAGCTCGAGCATCCGATGTGCGTCTTCCAGGTCCTCAAGCGCCACTACGCGCGCTACACGCCCGAGTACGTCGAGCGCGTCTGCGGCGTTCCGCGCGAGAAGTTCCTCGCGGTGGCCGAGGCGCTGTGCCGCAACTCTGGGGCCGAGCGCACGTCGGCGTTCTGTTACGCGGTCGGCTGGACGCACCACACGACCGGCGTGCAGATCATCCGCGCGGCCTCGATCATCCAACTGCTGCTCGGGAACATCGGCCGTCCCGGCGGCGGCATCCTCGCCCTGCGCGGTCACGCGAACATCCAGGGCTCGACCGACATCCCGACGCTCTACGACATCCTGCCGAGCTACATCCCGATGCCGCACCCGACCTCCGGCGGCGACCTCGACAAGTTCGTCGAGCTCAACGGTCCCAAGACCGGCGCCTGGGGCGAGCTGAAGGCCTAC
>DATFQI010000168.1:0-13376 GCA_035264365.1 Solirubrobacteraceae bacterium | reverse complement strand
CGCACGCTCGGCGACCCGAGGAAACGCTCGGCCTCGGCCTCCTCGGGCGTCTCGATCCGCCGCAGGCGGAGCTCCGCCCGCGCCCGGTCCGCCAGCCCAGCCACCACCGGCAGCAGCCGCGCATGGCTCGGGCAGCCGTCGAAATACAGCAGCTCGACCGTCTGTCCTGCGCTCATGCTCGCGTCCTCGTTGACGGCGGCGGGCACCTGGCGCGGGGTCATCAGCAGCCCGGTGAGTCGACGCGCCGGCAGGCGGCGACGTGCTCGACGTTGTCGGCCAGCAGCGCGCGGCCGAGCGTCAGCAGCTCGCTCACGCGGTCGTCGGCGATCCGGTAGAGCACGGTCGGATGCTCGCGCCGCGTGAGCAGGAACCCGCACCAGCGCAGGCAGGCGAGGTGGTTGGAGACGTTCGGCTGCGAGAGCGCGAGCCGGTCGACGAGCTCACTGACCGACAGCTCGCCGTGCTCGCGCAGCAGCTCGAGGATCCGCACGCGCGTCGGGTCGCCGAGCGCGCGGAAGTACTTGCCGACGAGCTCTGGCTCGGTCGGGCTTTCGGGCAGTGCGAACGGTGCGCGGGCGGTGGACGCATCAGGCATCGCTGATGTACGGTATCAGCCTTTGCTGATGCAACCGGATGCGACTGAGCGGCTGGATCGGCCACGAGGAACTCACGCCGCTCGACCCGGCGGTTCGAAGCGACGCGCAGGAGCGTACGATCGGGCGCGTGCCCGGCTGACGCTAGAACGCAGCCACCTCGAAGCGCAGCGCATCGGCGCCGCACCCTCGCGCGCCATGGCTAACCGCGCGCCTGACGCCGGTTGCGCTCGGCGGCGGCGCGCGAGCGCCTCCTTCCCGGTCCTCTACCCACGAACATTCAACGGGAAGGAGACGTGATGAAGCGGACCACTATCGAGTTCATGATCGGCTGGCTCGACGCGCTTCGGCGCGATGACGTGGATGCACTCAAGGCGACGCTCGCACCGGACGTCGTCTGGCAAGGGTTGCGCGACGAGTGGGCCTGCCACGGCGCCGAGTCGGTGATCGACACGTTCGCCGGCGAGCGCGAGGCCAAGCAGGAGATCGGCGCCATCGAGCTGATCGGCGGCGACAACCACGTGATCCTGCACGCGAGCGGCGGCGACATCGTCGCGATCGAGGACGTCCCTCTCACCGACGGCATCTACAACGTCTTCACGCTCGACGCCGGCACGATCACCCGCATCGACGACTACGCGAAACGCCACGAGGCGCTCACCGCTGCCGGATTGAGCGGCGCCGAGGTCGGCACCTGACGCTGCGGCGCTTCGTCGTGACCGGTCCGGATTGACGGCCGCCCAGCGTCAATTTAGACTTGACGCGTGGAGGCTGATCGGCTTCCGACGCTCGAAGAGCTCGCCGCGCTGGTGGAGACGCGCTCCGGCGAACCGGCCGCTCGCCTCGGCTCGGCGATCGAGCTCGGCCGCGAGCTCACCGAGCTGGGCGACGCACTGATCGGGCGCTTCGTCTCGGAGGCACGTTCGGCGGGCCTCTCGTGGACGGAGATCGGTCGCTTGTTCGGCACCAGCAAGCAAGCCGTCCAGCAGCGCTACGGGCCGACGACCACCGATGGCGGCGAGTGGCCGGGCCGCTGGACATCCGCCGTCCGACGGACACTCGACAGAGCAGGGGAGGAGGCACGCCGGCTCGATCACGACTACATCGGCACCGAGCACGTGCTGCTCGCGCTCACAAGCACGGATGCCGGCCTCGCGGGCGAGGTTCTCCAGGGACTCGACCTCGCCCGCGATCGGATCCTCGCAACCAGATGCATGAGCCGCGGGCCCGCCGGCCACCCACAGCCGGAATGTCTGCCCCTCATGCCGCGGCTGAAGCAGGCGCTGGAGCACAGCCGGCGCATCGCAGATGGGCTCGAGGTACGACTCGCGGACACCGAACACCTGCTCGCCGGGATCGTCGCCGTTCCCGACTCGATGGCGGTCGAGATCCTGCGCCGCCTGGACGTACGCGCTCCCGACGTTCAGGCCGCGCTGGCGGAGCGGATGAACGTCTCGCCTCAACAGTTGGGCCGGGTGCGTCGCCGGCGCCATCGCCGGGGGCTGCGGACCCCGAGTCTGTGATCGCGCCGTGAGCTCGCATTCCGATCGTGGCGCCCGCCAACCTGGCGTGGCCTACGCGCGTAGGTCCGACTGCGGGGAACCCCAGGCTGATCACCCCTGCGCCCCCACCAGATCCTTCGGCCTTCCTCCTCCGCTGTTCGACGAGAAGAGTGCGGCTGTCACGCCGGCCAGCGTGCCGGTGGTCGATGCGGTGAAGCCTGCGACGAGCGTCGCCCAAGCGTTGTCTCCCACGGTCCAGACGTCCTGGTTGTCCCAGTACGCGTACCCGGCCGCGAGCCCTGCGCTGACCGCGAGGACGCCGATGACGATGCCGTGCAGTGGCGAAAAGCTCATCCCGATCGAATCGGCGAAGTGGATCCCGACGGCCCAGAGCACGCCCGCCACTGCGCCGGCCAGGCCGAGCAGCAGCGGCCACAACCACCAGGCGGTCCGGCTCGCGGAGATCGGTGTGAAGGAATCGTGCAGGTACCGCGGCACGTGGATGCGGACGACCCCGCCGTGGGTGCCGGGGGCGATGTCGTCGAGCTTCAACCGGACCATGGTCGCTACCGCACTCGCGTCGGGCTCGGCGACGCTGACCGCGACCGCCGGGGCGCCCGGAAGGTCGGCGCCGTCCTCGGCCGGCAGGATCGAGACCTGGTCCTGGGTGATCGTCGCTTCAGGAGGCAACGTGCAGCCGGTCACCGAGTACAGAAGCGCGAGCTGCCGATCACCCTTGGCGGTTCCGTAGGTCTTGGTGGTCGAGCTGTTGTCATCGAGCGCCAGTGAGCCGAGGACCGTGTCGCCGTTGCGGTCCGTGCTTCCGCAGACCGGAGCCTTCGCCGCGCTCGCACCCGGCGGAGCGATCCACGCGACGAGCAGGCAGAACGACAGCGCGCCGGCGAGCAGGCAACGGATCTTCGCCTGCTGGTTCACGCTCGCGCCGCCCGGACCGAGTTCTTGCCGCTCCGATCGTCTCGCCGGCGGCTGTCATCACGGCGAGCATTCACCCGCACGAGCCCGTCCCGGATGCCGCCGAAGACGGCCGCCCCATGCCTGGCTTGGCTTGGCAGGGCCTTCCGGACGAACAGCAGCGCGAGGACGACGCAGGCGACGATGCACCCGACCAGCGCGGCGAATCCCGCCCAGCTGTCCCGCGCCGGCAGCTTCACGTTGGCGCCGTAGATCGTCGCCACGAGCGTCGGCACGAGGATCACTGACGCGACGATCGCGGCGACGAACTCGAAGTGCTCGCGCTCGGCTCGCTCGGCGGTCTGGATCGCCTCCGACGCCAGGCGACTATTGCCCTCCAGCGATCGCAGCTCGTCGAGGGCGAACCGGTAGCGAACCGCAATGTCGGACGAGCTGGCCTGACCGAGCACGTCGGAGGCGTTCAGCTCGACGCGGCGCAGAAGCCGCTCCAGCTGGCGATCGAGTTGGTAGAGGGTGTCGGTCATGTCGAGGACCCGGCTCGGGTGGTCGTGCTTTGCCTTCCGGTTCCGGCGGGCGCTGCTGCCGACCTCGCGCCGCGACGCGCGCTCGATCTGGGTGAGCCGGCTGCGGAGGTTCTCCGACACCGCTCGCGCCGTGCTCGCCTGCTGCAGCCCGATGGCCTCGGCGACGTCGTCGGCTGTGAGATCGTCGGTGTTGGGGAAGAACCGCTGTGCGACGTCGAGCGCCTTCCCGCGCGTGTAGTCGAAGCGCTCGCTCTCGTCGTTCCACCAGAGGTCGGGCAGCCGGACCGAGACCACGACGTTGCGGATCACGCCGACGGTGGCACGCACGGTCCAGAAGCGCGGAGGGTCCTCCGTCATCGGGCGGAAGGCGACCGTCGGGAAGAAGCGCAGCTGGGCCGGCGCGTTCGAGCGGGCTCCCCACACCTCCCGAGCGACGCGCGCGACGCCGCGCCCGTACAGGTAGGGCAGACGCTCGAGCAGCCTCCGCTCGTAGGGGTCGAGCGCGGACGATCCGATCCCCACGGCGTCGAGAACGCTGCGCACCTCTGTCCAGTCGAGCCGCGGCTCCTCCGGCTCCTGCCACGGATCGACGGACCCTTCGAACCAAGCCTGCTGGTCCTCCGACAGCCTCGGCAGCAGCAGCTGCACCCAGATCGGCTCAGCGGCGGCGGCCGCCGTCGCCACGTACTCGGAGGGGAGGTCGGCTGCGTCGAGCTGAGTGCGCTGTCCGTCGTTCCAGACGACGATCCGGGCACAGCGCAGTTTCACGTCGCGCGGCGCCGGCTCGGTGGGCGAGGTCGTAAGGCTCATAACCGCAAGAGGCGCGAGATCCCACCGTGATACAGCGACTGCGGAATCGCGCGTGGTCAGCGATGTCGTGGCCCCGGCACCCCCTGGATCAGGCTCATTCGAGCCCGTACGCGAGCGCCTGGTCCCAACTGAGCGCGGCGCCGTCGCGTACGGCCGCATCCCACGCTTCGGCGCCGAGCCGTTCGCGCGCCGGGTCGAAGTACGTCGTGGCGAGCCGCGCGTCGATGACGTCCTCCGTGAAGCCGTAACGATGGGCGCCCGCCGCGCCGTGGAGCCGCGCGGCGCGGTCGAGGTCGTCCCGCAGCGTGGCGATCGCGGCAAGACCGGCCAGTCCCTCCGAAGCGAAGGGGAGCACGACGATCTCGCGGCAGACCTCGAGCTCCTCGCGAAACGCGTCTCGCGCCGCATCGGGCTCACCCGTGAACAGTGCGGCGAGCGCGATGTTGCCCAAGAGGAGCATCCACAGGTAGCTGTCGTCGAGCGCGCGAGTCAGCGGGATCGCTCGCGCGACGAGGCTGCGCGCGTGCTCATCGTCGCCGTGGGTGAGCGCCGAGTACGCGGTCGAAGCGAGCATGGCCGCGAGCTGGTAGCCGTTTCCGGTGCGCTCCAGCAACTCGGCGGCCCGGCCAACCTCCCGCCGCAGCGCCTCCGGGGTGCCGGCGACCTGCGCCTTGGCCTGCGCTGCGAACGCGAGGCTCCAGTCGTCGCCGGCGAGTGTGGCCCAGCGCATGGCCTCGTCGGCCCAAGCGTTGGCGCGTCCGAAGCCCTCGGCGCCCAGCTCGTGCGTGGCCCGGAGCTCGAGCGTCCGCGCGAGGAGCGCGGGATCGCCGAGCGATCTCGCCAGCGCGTCCGCCCGCTCGAGCAGGGCGCGCTGCTCGACGCGCCGGCCGAGCGGCCATATGGCGCGCACCTTGGTCCAAAGCGCGACGAGCACCAGCTCCGGATGCTCCGAGGCGCCGGGAAGCGTCTCGGCGCGGTCGATCCACCAGACGGCGTCCGTGTAGCGGTCGCGCATGAGCCAGTACCACCCGAGCGCGGCGCACATGGCCAGAGCGGCCTCGGCGTCGGCCTGGCCGACAGCCCAGCGCAGCGCCGCATGCAGGTTGTCGACGTCGCCATCCAGCACAGCCAGATGCTCCTTGCGGCCTGCGCCCCATAGCGCCCGCTCGTCGCCGTGGCGCTCGGCCAGCGCGCGGAAGTGGCCATAGTGGCGCTCGTGCACTGCTGGAGCGCCACCCAGTTCGGCGAAGCGGTCGGCGGCGTACGCGCGGACGGTCTCGAGCATCGAGAGCCGCGTCTCTCCGGTCGGCGCTCTGATGCGCACGAGCAGGCTCTTGGCCACCAACCGGTCGAGGATGTCGAGCTGCGCCCCTGTCACGGCCTCTGCGGCGTCCACCGTCGCGCCGCCGATGAACACCGCGAAGCTCGCGAAGCACGCCTTCTCGTCGTCGGTCAGGAGCTCATGGCTCCAGTCGATCGTCGCGCGCAGCGTCTGGTGCCGGGCGGGCGCGTCGCGCGCGGCGGGGCCGAGGGCACCGAGCGCGGCGTCGAGGCGGCGCGCGATCTCCGCCGGCGACAGCAGCCCGCAACGGGCGGCGGCGAGCTCGACGGCCAGCGGGAGACCGTCTACGCGGCGGCAGATGTCGGCGACAGCGGCGGCGTTCTCGTTCGAGAGATCCAGCTCGGGGTCGTGCGCGCGGGCGCGCACGGTGAATAGCGTCGCGGCTTCGCCGGCCGGAAGGGGCGGCACCGGCCGGCGTTCCTCGGCCTGCAGGGCGAGCGGCTCGCGGCTCGTCGCCAGGACGGTCACGCCGGGGCAGGACTCGAGCACGCGGCCGAGGAACGGAGCGATCCCGAGGACGTGCTCGCAGTTGTCCACGACCAGGAGCAGGTGCCGGCGCGAGAGAAAGCGCTGGACGGCCTGCTCCGCGGACTCGCCGTCGAGCAGGGTGGCGCCGAGCGCTCCCACGATCGCCATCGGCACGTCCTCCATGCGCCGCTGCGCCGCGAGGGTCACGAAGCGCGCGCCATCGGCGAAGCGGGGCCCGGCGTCACGCGCGGCGTCGACCGCGAGGCGCGTCTTGCCGACGCCGCCCGGCCCGGTCAGGGTCAGCAGCCGAACCGAGTGCAGGCGCTCGACGATCCGGGCCAGCTCCGGCTCACGGCCGATCGTGCGGTTGGGCGGCGCCGGGAGACCGCCGGCGGTACCTGCGCGCGCCGTCACGGCGAGCGCGGGATCGTGGGCGAGGATCTGCGCGTGGAGCTCGGCGAGCTCCGCTCCGGGCTCGATCCCGAGCTCTTCGACGAACACGTCGCGCGCCGCGGTATAGGCCTCCAGCGCATCGGCCTGGCGCCCACTTCGATACAGCGCGAGCATCAGGTGCGCATGAAGCTGTTCGCGCCACGGATGCTCGCGCGTCAGCTGCCGCAGTTCAGGCACGAGCTCGGCGTGACGCCCCGCGGCGAGGCTCGCTTGCATGCTCAGCTCGACGGCCTCCAGCCGCTGCTCCTCCAACCTCGCCAGCTCGTCGGCCGCGAACGGCAGCGAGCCGAGGTCGCCGAGCGGCGGCCCCCGCCAGAGCGAGAGCGCCTCGTCGAGCACCGTCGCCGCCCGCTGGGGTGCGTCCTCGGCCAAGGCCCGGCGCCCGTCCGCGACGAGCCGCTCGAAGCGGTCGAGGTCAAGCTCGTCGTCGTCGACGCGCATGAGATAGCCGGCCGGGGTCGTGAGTAGACCGCAGTCGCCGCCCAGCGCGTGGCGCAGGCGTGACACGTACACCTGGACGGTCCGGCCGGCGCTTGCGGGTGCCTCGTCCCCCCACAGCGCGAGGGCGAGCCGCTCGGCGCTCACCGGCTCGCCGGCGTGCAGCAGAAGGAACGCGAGCACCCCGCGCGGCTTCGCGCCGCCGAGCGACAGCGGGCGCCCGCCGGCGCGCACTTCGAGCGAACCGAGGACGGAGAACTCCATGACCTCTCCACGCCCACCCTAGCCGGTTGGGGTCGGCTTGGTGACGTCCGCTGACAGCGGTGCGCAGCACGCGGGCAAGCAGACCGGATGAGCGACAAAGACGAACAGCTGGATCGCCTCCGCCACGCCGTCGACCGCAAGAACGTCGAAGCCGAGGCCGCATCGCGGGCGCACCGGCCCGTGACGTCCGCCGTGCCGGCGGAGGAGGAGGGACCGGGCACGCAGCGCTCGCTGACGGAGACCGGCCGACCTCAGGATGCGTTCTCCGTGCGCGACAAGAACAGCCAGAAGGGCAAGAAGACGGCGGACAAGTGGAACCAGTGACGGTGCTGCGAGCTCAGGCGCGTGTGCCGAGGGGCCACGATGGGCCATCACGCCGGGGAGCGTCGGTGCCCCGCAGGCATCGAAGTACCCGGTTACGGTCATCCACGGGACCGGCGGCTCGTCGCGCGCCGGCGGAGCCGCGGCTCACGCGGCGGATGGTCCCCTTGTCGGCCAGCGGCGAGGCTCCTCCGCCGATCACCGCGTAGATCACGGGCGGCTCCCCTTCCGTGCGGTTAACCGCAAGGCAGAGTTGCGGCGCGCCAGGAACCCCGCCGCCGGGCGGTCGACTTGCTGACCAACCAGGGCGTTCCCGCGTTTCACCGGTGGGTAGTCCCGGGGCGGCATCTCGTGCACCGTGGGAGGTGAGGGATATGACGAGCGACGGAGCGACCCTCCGAACGATCGAGACGAACATCCCGGCGCGGATGGATCGCCTGCCGTGGTCCAGGTGGCACTGGATGGTGATCATCGGCCTCGGGACGGTGTGGATCCTCGACGGCCTGGCGGTCACGATCGTTGGCGCCATCGGCGGCCGGCTGACGGAGGACGACAGCGGGATCGCGCTCACGGCGGCTCAGATCGGCGCCGCGGGCTCGGCTTACATCCTCGGTGCGTGCGCCGGCGCTCTGTACTTCGGGCGCCTGGCCGACCGCATCGGCCGCAAGAAGCTGTTCATGCTCACGCTCGCCATCTTCATGGCCGGCAGCGTGGCGACCGCCTTCGCCTCGAGCTTCGCGTTCTTCCTGGTGTGCCGGGTCATCACCGGCGCGGGCGTCGGCGGCGAGTACTCGGCCATCCACTCGGCGGTCGACGAGCTGATCCCCGCGCGGGTGCGCGGCGCGGTCGACCTCGTCATCGGCGGCTCCTACTGGATCGGCACGATCTTCGGCTCGCTCGCCTCGCTGCTGCTCCTCAACACGTCGCTGTTCCCGGCGGACGTCGGCTGGCGCATCGCCTTCGGCATGACCGCGGTCATGGGGCTGGCGATCCTGCTCGTACGCCGCAACGTCCCCGAGAGCCCACGTTGGCTGTTCCTGCATGGCCACGACGACGAGGCCGAGCGGGTGACGCGGGGCATCGAGCGCCAGGTCGCCGCGGCGACCGGCCAAGAGCTGATCGAGCCGCGCAAGACGATCCGGGTCAAGCAGCGCAAGCCGATGGGCATCGGGGAGATCGCGAGCGTCGTGTTCAAGATGTACCCCAAGCGCACGTTCGTGGGGCTGTCGCTGTTCACCGGCCAGGCGTTCCTCTACAACGCCATCTTCTTCACCTACGCGCTCGTGCTGACCGAGATCTACGGCGTCAACGCCTCGAGCGTCGGCCTCTATCTGCTGCCGTTCGCGGTCGGCAACTTCCTGGGGCCGCTGCTGCTCGGGCGGTTCTTCGACACGATCGGCCGCAAGCCGATGATCGCCGGGACCTACATCCTCTCGGGCGTCCTGCTGATCGTCACCGGCATCCTGTTCCGCAACGGCACGCTGGACGCGACGACGCAGACGATCGCGTGGTGCGTGATCTTCTTCTTCGCCTCCGCCGGCGCGAGCGCCGCCTATCTCACGGTGAGCGAGATCTTCCCGATGGAGACGCGCGCGATGGCGATCGCGTTCTTCTACGCGACCGGCACGATCGTCGGCGGCTTCGGCGGTCCGCTGCTCTTCGGCGCCCTCATCGAGAGCGGCGACCCCGATCAGATCTTCATCGGCTACCTCGTCGGGGCGATCGTGATGATCGTCGGCGGCGTCGTCCAGGCCGCGATGGGCGTCGAGGCCGCCCAGCGCGACCTCGAGGACATCGCTCCGCCGCTCTCCGCGCAACTGGAGGAGATGGACGAGCCCGGCGAGGAGGCCGACCCGTACACGCTCGGACGCACCGAGGACCGCGGTACGGCACACGCCGCGCGCTTCGCGCGCACACCCGATGGCGACGGCACGGAGCAGCGGCCTCCGTCCGGCGCCCGTCCGACAGGAGGTGAGCGATGAGCCCCTCGACCTACACCCCGTTCCCGGGGATCTCGAGCGTTGACGAGGAAGAGAACCAGTGGTGGCTGAACCGGGAGGTCTCGCTGATCCAGAACCTCCTACGCGAGGAGGGTGAGCTGGGCCGCCGGGAGATCGGCGAGAAGCTCGGCTGCAAGTACTGGGGTCCCCTGCGGTTCCGCAATGCGCTCAAGGAGGCCGTCGAGCGCGGCGCGATTCGCAAGGTCGGCCGAAGCCGGTACGCGGCCGGATAGGGATGCAGAGGCGGGAAGGGGGCCGGTGCACCGCCGGCCTCCTCGCATGCCGTCACCGCCTCCCTCTGACGAACCCCGCTGGCAACGTCTTCGACCGCCAGGCGCCCGGGATGACGCGCTTCCTCGTCGACCGCGACCGGCGCATCATCATCGGGTGCACGATCACGGGACCGGATGTGGCCGAGTTCCTGCACGCGGTGACGATCGCGATCGTCGCCGAGGTTCCGCTCGAGCGCTTGCGCCACGCCGTTCCGCCCTTCCCCACGCGCAGCGAGCTCTGGCTCGGGCTGCTGGAGCAGGCATGGTGTCCCTGATGATTCAGCGGGCGGTGTAGCCGCCGTCGACGGGCAGGGCGACGCCGTGCACGAAGCTGGCACCGGGACTGCACAGCCACAGCACGGCGGCGGCGATCTCGTCCCCGCGTCCGAGGCGGCCGATCGGCTGCCCCGTCTCGGCGTCGGCGGCCGTGAGCTCACCCTTGGCGATCATGTCGGCGAGCATCGGAGTCTCGATCGTGCCGGGGCAGACGGCGTTGATGCGGATGCCTCGTGGTGCGTACTCGAGTGCGGCGCTCTTGGTGAGGCCGAGGACACCGTGCTTGGTGGCGTGGTAGGCGGCGCGACCGGGGTTGCCGACGAGGCCGCCGAGCGACGAGCAGTTGACGATCGCTCCGCTGCGCTGGGCGCGCATCTGGCGCAGCTCGTGCTTCATGCAGGCCCACACGCCGCGCAGGTTGATCGCGCTGACGCGGTCGAAGGCTTCGGCCGGTTCGTCGGCGGCGTCGGCCAGCGGGAGCATGATGCCGGCGTTGTTGAACGCCATGTCGAGTCGCCCGAGCTCGGCGACCGTGCGCTCGACGAGGGCGGCGACCTGGTTCTCATCGGCGACGTCGCAGGGGATGCCGAGCGCCTGGTGGCCGGCCGCGGTCAGTTCGTCGGTGGCGGCGGTCAGCGCGTCGTCGTCGACGTCGGCGAGCACGACGGCGGCGCCGGATGCGGCAAAGGCGCGGACGGTGTCGAGTCCCATGCCGGCGCCGGCTCCGGTGATGAGCGCGACCTGGTCGCGGAAGTCGTAGGTGGGGTTCATCCGGACCGGCCGCCGGCGTACTGCTCGTCGGTGACCTGCTCGCCCCAGGTGACCGGCGACCCGGTCTCATCGTTCTGCTGCATGGCGATGTGGACCATGAACCGATTCGGCGCGGCGCCGTGCCAGTGGTTCTCGCCGGGCTCGAAGAAGACGCGGTCGCCGGCCCGGATCTCCTCGATCGGGCCGCCCTCGCGCTGGCAGCGGCCGACGCCCTCCGTGACGAAGATCGTCTGGCCGTGCGGGTGCGTGTGCCAGGCGGTGCGCGCGCCGGGCGTGAAGTGCACGCTCGCGGCCGCGAAGGTGGAGGTTGCCTCGGGGGCGGCGACGGCGTCGATGTACACGTCGCCGGCGAACCAGTGGGCCGGGCCCTTCTGGGTGTCGATGCCCGAGCGGGTGATCTGCATCAGGGCCTCACCAGGACCTTGATCGACTCGCGGTCGGCCATCGCGCGGTAGCCACCGGGCACGCCGTCGAGGCCGACGGTGTGGTCGAAGACACGGCCCGGGTCGATGGCGCCCTCGAGGATGTCGGGCAGCAGCTCCTCGATGTACGCGCGCACCGGCGCGGGGCCGCCGCCGACCTTGACGTTCTTGAAGAACATCGGCTGGGCGAGCGGGATCGTCTCGTAGTGCGGGACGCCGACGCGGCCGACCGCGCCGCCGGGCCGCGCGATCGCCACCGAGGTCTCCGTGGCGTGCTCGGTGCCGACGCACTCCAGCACGCCGTGGACGCCCGAGCCGCCCGTGAGCTCCATGACGCGCTGCACGGCCTCATCGCCACGCTCGGCCACGACGTCGGTGGCGCCGAGCTCGCGGGCGAGATCGGTCCGGTCCTGGTGGCGGCCCATGATGATGATCTGCTCGGCGCCGAGCCGCTTGGCGGCGATCACGCCGCACAGCCCGACGGCGCCGTCGCCGACGACGGCCACGGAGTCGCCCTGCTTGACGCCGGCCACGACGGCGGCATGGTGGCCCGTGCCGAGCACGTCGGAGAGCGTCAGCAGCGACGGCATCAGGGTGTCGTCCTCGGCGACCGGCAGCGCGTAGAGCGTGCCGTCGGCGAGCGGCACGCGCACGGCTTCCGCCTGGGCTGCGCCGGTGCTGAGGCCGTCGAAGAAGCCGCCGTGCACGCAGGCGGTGTGCAGACCCTCGTGGCAGAAGGCGCAGGTGCCGTCGGAGAACGCGAACGGCATCACGACCAGATCGCCGGGCTTGACCGTGCGGACGTCAGGGCCGACGTCCTCGACGAGGCCGATCGCCTCGTGGCCCATCGGCCGTCCGGTCTCGGTGGGCTCGAGATCGGCGTAGGGCCACAGGTCGCTGCCGCAGATGCAGGCGCTGGTGATGCGGATGATCGCGTCGGTCGGCTCGACGATCGACGGGTCCGGCACGTCCTCGACGCGGACGTCGCCGGCGGCGTACATGAGCGTGGCTCGCATGGTTCTAGCTCCTGGTCTCGAAGTCGTTCGTTTGCGCCGGACGACACTCGACGCCCATGCCGCGATCGGCGCCGGTGATCAGCCAGGTCTTCGTCATGGCGCCGACGGTAGACCCACCCATGACGTCGAAGGGGGTGCTGCGAGCCCCTCCCAGCCAGCTCGGCGAAGGGCCCGAGCTAGGCTCGGGCGCGTGGATCGCCGGCACGAGATCCGTGAGTTCCTGATGTCGCGCCGGGCGCGGCTGACGCCCGAGAAGGCCGGGTTGTACGTGCTGGACGGCGACGTGCGACGGGTCCCGGGCCTGCGTCGCGAGGAGGTGGCGGACCTGGCCGGCATGAGCGCGGACTACTACACCCAGCTCGAGCGCGGCGACGTCGACGGAGCCTCCGACAGCGTGCTGAACGCCATCGCGCGGGCACTGCGCCTCGACGATGCGGAGCGTTCGCACCTCTTCGACCTCGCGCGGCCGCAGGCGGCATCGCGCCTGGCCTCGTCCCGTGGCCCGATCCGCCCGAGCGTGCAGCGGACCCTCGACGCGTTCACCGGCGGCATGGCCCTCGTGCGCAACCGCCGCTGGGATTACCTCGCGGCCAATACGTTGGGCCGCGCGGTGTATGCGGAGGTCTTCGACGGCCGGATCGGCCCGCCGAACCACGTTCGCTACGTGTTCCTCGACGACCGCGCCCGGGACTTCTTCGACGACTGGGCGGCCGTGGCGCACGACACGGCTCGCATCCTGCGCTCCGAAGCCGGGCGGGACCCGCACGATCCCGGACCCGCCGAGCTCATCGAGGAGCTGTCACAGACCAGCGGCGAGTTCCGGGCCATCTGGTCACAGCACGACGTGCGCCTCCCGGCAGCAGGCCTGCACCGCTTCCGCCACCCGCTCGTCGGCGAGCTCGACCTCGTCTTCGAGGCCGCGGGGCTGCGGGCAGACCCCGGCCTGACACTTCTGCTGGCCACCGCGGAAC
>DATFQI010000167.1:0-9191 GCA_035264365.1 Solirubrobacteraceae bacterium | reverse complement strand
GTCCGAGTTGGCGTCGGTCGGCGATGGCACGGTGACGCCGCAGCGGGCGATCGAGCCGGGCCGCCACGTGCGCTTCCGCGGCGAGGACGTGCACGCGGGCGACGTGCTGGCGCGCGCCGGCGAGCGGTTGACGCTGCCGCGGCTGTCCGCGCTCGCGTCTGCCGGGGTCGGCGAGGTCGCCGTGCACCGCCGCCCGCGGCTGCACCTGCTGGTCACCGGCTCCGAGCTGCTGCCGCTCGGCGCGCCGCCCGAGCCGGGCCGCATCCACGAGTCCAACGGCCTGATGGTCACGCTGCTCGCGGAGCGCGCGGGCGCCTCGCTCGCGAGGTCCGAGGTCGTGCCCGACGACCGCGCGGCGACGCTCGCGGCCGTCGAGCGTGGCCTTGCCGCCGACGTGCTGGTCGTCTCCGGGGGCGTGTCGGTCGGCCCGCATGACCACGTCAAGCCCGCGTTCGAGGCCTGTGGCGTCGAGGAGGTGCTCTGGCGCGTGCGGATCAAGCCGGGTAAGCCGATGTGGGCGGGCCGGCGTGGCTCGACGCTGGTGTTCGGGCTGCCGGGCAACCCGCTGTCGAGCATCGTCTGCTTCTGCGTGTTCATCGAGCCGGCGCTGCGGCGGCTGCAGGGCGAGCGGGGCGCGCGCCCGCGGCTCGTGCGCGGGCGCATCGCCGCGCCGGCCGAGGCCTCCGACGGGCGCACCACGTTCCTCACGGCCGCGATCGCCGCCGCCGAGGACGGGGTGCTCGAGGCCACGCCGACGGAGCGCCAGGGCTCGCACATGACCGGCGCGCTCGGTGAGAGCGACGGGTTCGCGATCGCCCCGCACGGCGCCCCGGCGCTGCGGGCCGGGGACCCCGTGGACCTGCTGCTGCTCGGCTGACGTGGCGGCGCTCGAGCACGCGCGGGCCGGCGCGCGGCGCTACGCAACCCTGCTGGCGCTGCCGGGCGCGCGGCGGCCGGTGATCGCCTCCGCGGTCGGCTCGATGCCGATCGGCATGTTCGGCCTCGCGATCCTGCTGCTGGCGCAGGACGCGACCGGCTCGTTCGCGGTCGCCGGGCGGGTCGTCGGCGCGTTCGGGATCGGCAACGCGCTCGGCGCGGTCGCCCAGGGCCGGATGATGGACCGGCTCGGGCAGACACGCGTGCTGCGGCCGGCGGCGCTCGTGCACGCGCTCGCCTGCGGGGCGCTGGTGGTCGCCGCGCTCGAGGGCGCGAGCACCGGCGTGCTGTACGCGTGCGCAGCGGCGGGCGGGCTCGCGCTCCCCCAGCTGCCGGCCGCCATGCGCTCCCTGTGGAGCACGTTGGCGCGCGACCAGGACGAGCGCGAGACCGCCTACGCGATGGTCTCGATCGTCTTCGAGGTCTCCGTGATCACCGCGCCGGCGCTGGCGGCGGCGATCGTGGCGCTGTTCTCGCCGGCGGCGGCCGTGGTGACCGGCGCGGCCGTGGCCGCCGGCGGCGCGCTGGCGTTCTCGTGGACGGACGCGTCCCTGCGCTGGCGCGGCGCGCCGCACGACATCGGCTGGCTCGGCCCGCTCGCCGCGCCGGGGATGCGGACCGTGTTCGTGACGCTCGGCGCCTTCGGCACCGCGGTCGGCGTGGTCCAGGTCCTGCTGCCGGCGTTCGCCGACGAGCGCGGCTCGGCCGAGACCGGCGGCTTCTACCTCGCGCTGCTCTCCGTCGGCTCGCTGGCCGGCGGGCTGATCTACGGCGCGCGCTCGTGGCCCGGCGAGCCGGCCCGGCGGCTGCCGGTGCTGCTGCTCGCGCTCGGCGCCGGGTTCGCGCTCCTGGCCGCCGCGACCGCGCCGGCCGTGCTCGGCCTGCTGTTGATCCTGAGCGGGCTCGTGCTCGCCCCGGCGACCGTCGTCGCCTCCACCCTGCTCGACACCGCGGCCCCTCCCGGCACCGTCACCGAGGCGTTCGCCGTCATGGTGATGGGGATCGTCGCCGGGACCGCGCTCGGCAATGCGCTCGGCGGCGCGATCGTCGAGGGTTGGAGCTACGAGGCGGGCGCGCTGTGCGCCGGCGCGATCGCGGTGCTGGGGGCCGTGATCGCCGCGGCCCGGCGGCGCACGCTCAGCGTGCCGGCGCGAGCCTGACGGCCTGGCGCTCCACGACGGCGTCGCGCTCCGCGGCCGCCTCGAGCACGGCGACCGCCTCCTCGACCGGCGGCAGCGCGGCGATCTCCGCGGCGACCGCACGCGCCGACGCCCGGTGGCCCGCATCGGTCAGCAGCGCGCCGACCGCTTCGCCGAGGCCGTCGGGCCCGTGCTCGAGCGCGATGCCGGCGCCGAGCGCCTGGACCCGGCGCGCGTTGGACGGGCCGTCGACGAACAGCGGGACGAGCGCGAGCGGCACGCCCGCGGCGAGCGCCATCAGGGTCGAGCCCGAGCCGCCGTGGCCGACCATCGCCGACGCCTGCGCCATCACCGCGGCCTGCGGCACCCAGCGCTCCACCCGCACCGACCCCGGCAGCGCGCCCAGCTCGGCGGGGTCGCGGCGATCGCCGATCGTCAGCAGGGTGCGCACCGGCAGCTCCGCGAGCGCGCGCGCCGCGTGGCGGTAGAGGCCGGGGAAGTGGTGCGAGGCGGCGGCCTCCGACCCGAACGAGACGTACAGGAGCGGGTCGGCAGGGTCGCCCCAGAGCGGGAGCGACGCCGCCGCCGCGGCGATCGTGTCGCGGAAGCGCAGCGCCGGGGCGGATCCGCTCGTGGACGCGGGCGCCAGCGTCAGCACGGGCGACTCGCGGATCGCAAGCGCCTCTGGATCCGCTGCCAGTCCGAGCGCGGGCCGCAGTGCGTCGAGCGCCGGCGTCGCCGCGCCGATCAGGAGCGGGTTCGCGTCGGTGTCGGAGTCGAGGTGGATCCCGATGCGCACCTGCGCGATCCCCAGTGACTCCGCCACCAGCGCCGACGAGAACTCCAGCGTCTCGCGCACGACCACGTCGGGCCGGAACCGTCTGGCGGCGGCCAGCATCCCGGGCAGCGCCATCCGCGCGTGCAACCCGATGAACAGGTCCTGCACCACCGCGGCCATCCCGGGCGACGTCTCCCGCGACCACACCGGAGCCCACGCCCGCTCCGCCTCCGCACGGCCCGGCGCGCCCACGGCCGCGAACGCGAACCCGGCGCGCCGCACGAGCCGCCCCGCCGGCTCCGGCCCGGCGAACAGCACGTCGTGGCCGGCGGCCTCGACCGCACGGGCGAACGGGATCAGCGGGCCGACGTGGCCGGCACCGCGCGTCGTCGCGAACAGGTAGCGCATAGAAGTCCAGGACGCCACCGCGTGGTGGTTATTCCGGACACCGTGGGGCGTGCGCTGGGGGGAGGCGATGGCGGCGGCGCCGGGCGCGATCGGCACCCCGCTCGCAAGAAAGGTGTCTGACACCTTTCTTGCGCTCGCGCGCCCAGTCCCTGCGAGCGCGCAGTCCGAGGTGGACCAGGTGACCGGGTACCGCTCAGCCGAGCCTGGCGGCCGCGTGCGCCTCGACGATGCGCCGCTGCACATCGGTCAGCGGCGGCGACTCGCCGCGCTCCAGTGCCGCAACCGCCTGGTCGAGCGTGAGCCCGGTCCCGGTGAGGATCGAGCCCACGACCGGCGGCACGTCCGCCCCGCAGACCCCGGTGTCACAGCCATCAGCCACCGCACCGAGGCTACCCACCGCAAGAAAGGTGCCTGACACCTTTCTTGCGCGTGGGGGCGAGGAATCGATGGCCGGGACTCGTGAGGGCATGCCACGCGGACCGAGGATCGAGATGGAGGGCGGGATACATCACGTGATCTCGCGAGGCGACCACCGCGAGCGGATCTTCGATGACGACGGTGACCGGCGGCGGTTCCTGCGCGGATACGGCGACGTCGCGGAGCGCTACGGCTGGGTGCCTCTCACGTACTGTCTGATGGACAACCACGTCCACCTCGTGATCGAGACGCCGGCTCCGAACCTCGGCGCCGGCTGCCGGGACCTCCTCGGGCTCTACGCGCGCCGCCGCAACGCCCGGCACGACGAGCTCGGTCACGTCTTCCAGGGACGCTTCAAGTCGCGTCTCGCGCTCGACGACCGGTACTTCGCCCAGCTCCTGCGCTATGTCGCCCTCAATCCCGTGAAGGCCGGGCTATGCGCAACAGCCGAGGCTTGGCCCTGGAGCGCTCATCGCGGGCTCCGCCAAGCCGACGGAGGGCGGCTGGCGCGAGCCGACCGGGTCGCCGAGCTGCTCGAGGTCTGGGGCGGCGAACCCGCGAATCGGTATGCAGCGCTGTTCGAGCCGGCCAACCCACTCGCCCTTCAGTTCGGCACGGCGGACCCTGCGGACTGGCGCCCGACGCTCGAAGTGCTGCTCGAGAACGGCCAGGACCACGGACTTACCGCGGCGCGCGCATACGGCTACCGGCTCCGCGAGATCGCCGATCACCTCGGCGTCCACGAGTCAACCGTCTGCCGGCGGCTGCGCAAGAAAGGTGTCTGACACCTTTCTTGCGTCAGGTGTCCGGGTCGGCGTTGGCGGCGGCCTCGGGCGGCTCCTCGCCGGTGGTGATCGCCTCGCCGGAGGGGGCGGCCTCGGGGGTGATCCGGCTCTGCAGGCAGGTGGCGAAGTCGCGCATCAGGCGGTTGGAGACGTCCTCGATCATCCCGCCGCGGCCGAAGCGGGCGAGCCGGCCGGTGATCGTGAAGTCGGTCACGGCCTGCACGCGCGTGACGTCGCCGTCGGCAGTGAGGGTGTTGACGATCGTGGCGTTGGCGCCGCCCTGGCCGCGCTTGTCGGTGCCCTTGGCGCGCATCGTGGACGTGTGGGTCGCGGCGTCGGCCTTGTCGATCTTGACGGTGCCGCGGTAGGCGGCGGTGGTCGGGCCGAGCTTGACCTTGAACTCGCCGTGGTAGGTGCCGTCGTCGTCGCGGTCGGTGATGGTGGCGCCGGGCAGGCACGGCGCGACGCGCTCGAGGTCGATCAGCGCCTCGAACACCTGCTCGATCGGCGCCTGCACCTCGAATGCCTGCTCGAGCCTCATAGCCGCGCCAGCTCCTCCCGCGTGTCGATGTCGACCGGGTCGCAGAGATGACCCGCCTCGAACCGGCGTACCCGCTGCCCGGCGAGCAGGTCACGGAAGCCGACGTCGCCGCTGAGCTCGCCCGCGCGCGCGAGCAGCCGCCGCCCGATGAGGACGGGATGTCCCGGCGCGCCGCCGTAGGTGGCACGGACCGCATCGTGGTAGTCCTCGTCGTAGTCGAGTGTCGCGGCGATGACCTGCGGCGTGATCCGGGGCTGATCGCCGAGCGTGACCACGGCGGCGTCCACGTCGCCGAGCGCCTCGATACCGCTGCGAAGCGATGCGGACTGCCCGCCCTGCCAGGAGTTGCAGACGACCACCGTGGCGTCGTGGAACTCGACCTCGCGCAGGATCGCCTGTGCGTCGTGGCCGAGCACCACGACCACCGGCCACACTGCGGGGACGCTCAGGATCGCCTCGACCGCGTAGGACAGCAGCGGGCGCCCGCGCAGCTCGGCGAGCTGCTTGGTCCCGCCGAAGCGCGAGCCTCCGCCGGCGGCGAGCACGATGCCGCCGACGACGGGGGCGCCCGAGCTCACACGCCGACCTCGTGGATCCGGCCCTTGGCGTGCGCGAGCCGCCCGCCGCTGCGGCCATAGCGCATCGCCACGATCTCGGCCATGATCGACAGCGCCGTCTCCTCCGCGGTCAGCGCGCCCAGGTCGAGCCCGATCGGCGCCGAGACGCGCTCGAGCTCCTCGTCGGTGACGCCCTTGGCGAGCAGCCGCTCGCGGCGGCTCTCCTGCGCGCGGCGGGAGCCCATCGCGCCGATGTAGCCGGCCTGGGAGCGCAGCGCGATGATCAGCGCCGCGTCGTCGAGCTTGGGGTCGTGCGTCAAGACGGCGATCGCCGTCGCGCGATCGATCCCGCCGAGCCGCGCGAACGCCTCCTCCGGCCAGGCGGCGACGACCTCCTCGGCGTCCGGGAAGCGCGAGGGCTGCGCGAAGCGCGCCCGCGGGTCGACCACGTACGGCCGCCAGCCGGCCGCGCGCGCCAGCCGGCACAGCGCCGCCGCGAAGTCGACCGCGCCGAACGCGAACAGCCGCGGCGGCGGGAACGTGGTGTCGACGAACAGGACGTTCTCGGCCTCGTCGCGGCGCTCGGAGCGCTCCAGCCACATGAGCTCGTCGGCATGCCGCGCGGCGGCCTCCTCGAGCGCCTCGTCGCCGAGCGAGCCGGAGCGCGAGCCGTCGGCGCCGACGAGCATCTTGCCGCCCGCGGCCGGGCCCGACAGCACGGTGACGAGGGCGCCGCGCCCACCACGGCGCGCCAGCTCGGTGAACTCGCCGCTCGCGCTCACGGCTGGTAGCGCTCCACCCAGACGTCGATCTCGCCGCCGCACGGCAGTCCGACGTCCCACGCCTCCTCGTCGGCGATCCCGAAGTGCAGCAGCTGCGGCTGCGCGCCCTGCAGCACCTGCTCGGCGACCTCGACGACGGCGCCTTCCACGCAGCCGCCGGAGACGGCGCCGGAGATCTCGCCGTGCTCGTTGACCGCCATCTTGGAGCCCGGCGGCCGCGGCGCCGAGCGCTTGACCGAGATCACGGTCGCCAAGGCGATCGCGTCGCCGCGCTCGCTCCAGGCGTCGATGTCCTTCAGCACGTCCTTCATGACAGTCCTTCCTCCATCAGGTCCGCAAGGGATTCCAGGGAAGCGATCGAGTTGCCCGGCAGCAGGTGGTCGACGTGCGGCAGGGCGGCGCGCATGCCGCGGGTGAGCGGCTCGTAGCGGGGGTCGGCGGCGAGCGGGTTGAGCCACAGCAGTCGGTGCGCGGTGCGGCGCAGCCGCGCCATCTCGGCGTCGAGCAGGTCGGGGTCGCCCCGGTCCCAGCCGTCGGAGAGGATCACGACGACCGCCCCGCGCCCGATCCGGCGGCCGTGCTCGCGGTTGAGCTCCGCCAGCGCCGCCCCGATCCGCGTACCGCCCGACCAGTCGCTCACCCGCTCGGCGGCCCGGTGCAGCGCGCGGTCGGGGTCGCGCCCCTCCAGGTCCCGCGTCACGCGCGTGAGCCGCGTGCCGAACACGAACGCCTCCACTCGCGTGCGCGCGGCGACCGACGCCTGCAGGTACTGGAGCAGCATGCGCGCGTAGGGCGCCATCGAGCCGGAGACGTCGCAGACGAGCACGATCCGGCGCGGCCGTAGCCCCGGCTCGCGGTAGCGGCGCTCCATCAGCTCGCCGCCGTGGCGCAGCGAGGCGCGCACCGTCGCGCGCAGGTCGTGGGCGTCGCGGCGGCGCCGGGTCGGCCGCGTACGGCGGCTCAGGCGCTGCGGCGCGCGGGCGGCGATCCGCGCCAGCAGCCGGCGCGCCTGCGCCCGCTCGGCGTCCGTGTAGGAGGCGAAGTCCTTCTCGCGCAGCAGCTCCTCGTCGCTGTAGGCGGCCGGGACGTGGTCCGCCCCCGGGTCCGGCTCGAGCCCGGCGGCGCCCGCCTGCGGGACGCCCATCTTCGGCAGCGCGGCCTTCTCTATCTCGCCGAGCGCCGCCAGCGGGTCCTCCTGCGGCTCGGATGCGAACACGACCGCGAACGCCTGCGAGAAGAGCAGCAGCTCCGCGCGCGTGGAGCACAGCGTGGTGCGCAGCGCGAAGTAGGCGTCCATGCGGTCGGAGGCGTCGACGGCGGCGAGCGCCCGGTGCGCGGCCAGCAGCTCCCCCACCCCGACGCGCGCGCCGCCGGCGCGCATGACGGCGGCGAGCGCGCTCACGCGCTCCTGCACGCCGCGGACGGCGGCCTCAGACGCCACGCAGCACCCCGCGGTCGATGACCCGGTCGATGTCCTCGCGCACCTTCAGCGCGACGCCCAGCGTGGACTCGAGGTCGCCGTCCCCGTCGAGCGCCAGCAGCGCGCGCGCCCAGGTGATCGTCTCCCCCACGCCGGGCAGCTTGTAGAGCTCCTCCGAGCGCAGCCGCGCGACCGCCTCGCAGACCCGCTCGGCGACCGCCTCGGGGACGCCGGGCAGCCGCGCGCGCACGATCTCGGCCTCGCGCTGCAGCGTCGGGTAGTCGATCCAGTGGTACAGGCAGCGGCGCTTGAGCGCGTCGTGCAGCTCGCGCGTACGGTTGGAGGTGAGCACCACGAGCGGCCGGCGGCGGGCCGTGACGGTGCCGAGCTCGGGGATCGTGATCGCGAAGTCCGACAGGAACTCGAGCAGGAACGCCTCGAACTCGTCGTCGGCGCGGTCGACCTCGTCGATCAGCAGGACCGTCTCGTCGGCCTCGCTCTCGAGCGCCTCCAGCAGCGGCCGGCGCAGCAGGAACTCGCGGCCGAACAGCTCGCGCGACTCGGCGCCCGCCTCGGCCGCCCGGATCGCCAGCAGCTGGCGCTGGTAGTCCCAGTCGTAGACCGCGTGGTGCAGGTCGATGCCCTCGTGGCACTGCAGCCGGATCAGCCGGGCGCCGCGGGCGCGCGCGAGCGTCCTCGCGACCTCGGTCTTGCCGACGCCGGCCTCCCCCTCCAGCAGCAGCGGCTGCTCGAGCGCGGCGGCGAGGTAGACGCTCGTGGCGAGCGCCCGGTCGGCCAGGTAGCCCTCGCCGGCGAGGGTGCCGGCGACCTCGTCGGTCGTGCTGAATTGCACGTGCAACATTGTGACGCATGGCGCTCTGCCTCAAGGGATCCCCGCCGGCCATTGACCGCCGACGGCTCCGTACGTACCCTCGCCCGGGAGGTGGCCGACCGGATCCAGGAGGACAACGCCCCGAACCGGACCCGTGCCCGGCGCTGACGACGTCCACTCCCGCGCCCGCGCCTTCGATGCGGCGGCCGACGCCTACGAGCGGGCGCGGCCGGGCTACCCGCCGGAGGCCATCGAGATCGCGGCCCGCCGGCTCGGGTTGGAGCGCGGCGCCGCCGTGCTCGACCTCGGCGCCGGCACCGGCAAGCTGACCCGGCGTCTCGCCGGCCGCTTCGGCTCGGTCACGGCGGTCGAGCCGCTCGACGGGATGCGCGCCGTGCTCGAGGAGGCGATCCCGTTCGTGCGAGCGCTGGCCGGCACCGCGGAGGCGATCCCGCTCCCCGACCGCAGCGTCGACGCGGTGTTCGTGGGCGAGGCGATCCACTGGTTCGATCCCGCGCGCGTGGTCGCCGAGCTCGGGCGCGTGCTGCGGCCGGCCGGCGGCGTCGCGGTGCTCTACAACCGGCTCGACGCCAAGA
>DATFQI010000166.1:0-14320 GCA_035264365.1 Solirubrobacteraceae bacterium | reverse complement strand
GCGCGCGCCTCTGTGGCCGCCCTGGCCTCGAGCTGTGCGGCGTACTCCTGCGCGTGCAAGAGACGGGCGTCGCGGTCGGCTGGCGCGACGGTCTCCTGTCGGACGCGCGTGGCCTGGTGGCGGGGACGGCCCATCACGAGCATCGCGCCGTCCTGCGGATCCTCGGACGCGGTGAGCACGTCGAACGCGTAGATCGCGATCCGGCCGTCCTCGGCGAGGACCGCGTACTCCGTGTGGATCGCGACCGGGTCGGCCAAGCCGCGGTGCGGCCGCCGCTCGCGCGCTTCCGCGAGCGGCCCGCCGTCGCCGGCGATCTCCCAGGCCCGGTCGTCGGGGTGGGCGTCCGCGTAGTGGAAGACGAGCGCGGTGGCCGCCGCGCCGGCCACGGCGAGCACGACGTAGACCGCGCCACCACCGAGGAGCGCGGCCGCCGTGCAGACGACGGTCGCCGCTCCGAGCAGGCTCGCGCCGCGGAGCGCCTGGATCGGCGTCAGCCGCCCCGTCGGGCTCGGCGGCGCGTATGTCTCCATCACCTCCGCTCGCGTGCGCAAGCCGGGCAAGCTATCTCGAGACGAAGACCCCCACCGTCCGCGCCGGGACGGTGAAGGTCCCGGTCCGCGCGTCGTAGGCCGAGCCCTTCACCACGGCGTCGCCGCCCGCGGCCTGCACCGGGTGCAGCGCGTAGCGGCGCCCGGCGAGCGGCGCCACCGTCTGGCTCGTCCGCTCGGGCGAGGCGTTGAACACGACGACCACGCCGTCGAGCTTGCGGTCGACGTGGCCGCGGCGGTCGTCGATCGCCATGACGATCACGCCCGGCGTCTGCCCCGGGCCGCCGCCCGGGAAGCTGACCCGCTCCTGGATCAGCCGGGCGCTGCCGAGCCGGAACAGCGGCGAGGAGAAGCGGATCCGCAGCAGCTCCTCGGCGCGCTCGTGCGCCGCGCGCATGTCGGCGGCCCCCGGCTTCAACGCCGGATCGGCCAGCAGTGGCTGCATGAACGGCCACTTGTCCTTGTTGTCGGGCTCCGGAGGCAGGCCTGACCCGAACGTCGACTCCCGCCCCGTCCAGTCGATGCGGTTGAACCAGTCGCCGGAGTCGTAGCTGTTGCGGTCCAGCGACTTCGAGCGCAGCAGGTCGTTGCCGGCGTGCCAGAACGACGGGCTCTGCCCGAGCACGGTGGTGGCCAACGCGATCGTGTTCATGCGCACCCGGTCGGCCATCGGCGTGTCCCGCGGCAGCTTCAGCTGCAGGGCGTCGAACAGCGTCTCGTTGTCGTGCGCGTCGACATACGTGATCGTCTCGCCCGGCTCGGCGGCGTAGCCCGCGGGCTGGCCGTTGTAGTCGACCTCCGAGCCCCGCACGGTCCGCCCCGCGCTGTCCACGAACGTGTAGTCGCGCAGGTTGGCGGCCAGCCCGAGCTTGATCAGGTCCTGGTAGTGCAGCAGCCGCGCCCGCTGCTCGGCGGGCGTCCCGTTGGCGGGCGAGGCGTTGGGGTCGGTGAACAGCCCGCTGGCGAAGCCCTGGACGCCCGGGTCGGCGTCGAACGGCCCGCCGCCCCGGACCGCGTCGCGCAGCCGGTCGGAGAACGTCGCGATCCCGGTGCCGGCCATGTTGAGCTGGCTGGCCTGGACGAAGCGGGCGTCGTTCGCCACCTCACCGAAGTTCCAGCCCTCGCCGTAGAGGAAGATCCGCTCGCCGTCAACCCCGTCGCGCTTGCGCGTGAGCGCGTCGAGCTCGCGCCGCAGCCGCACCATCAGCGCCTTGGGCTGGTGGCCCATCAGGTCGAAGCGGAAGCCGTCGACCTTGTACCGCGTCGCCCACGTGCGCACGGAGTCGAGCAGCAGCTTGCCCATCATCAGGTGCTCGGTCGCCGTGTTCGCGCAGCAGGTCGAGGTCTCCACCGCGCCCGACGATGGGTCGAGCCGCTGGTAGTAGCCGGGCACGATGCGGTCGAGCACCGACTTCGGGTCCTGCCCGGCGGCCGGCGTGTGGTTGTAGACCACGTCCATGATCACGCGCAGGCCCGCGCGGTTGATCCCCTTGACCATCTCCCGGAACTGCAGCGTGCGCGCCGGCCCGTCGGGGTCGGTCGCGTAGGAGCCCTCGGGGGCGGTGTAGTGCAGCGGGTCATAGCCCCAGTTGAACCCGTCGGCGCCGGCCACCGCCCGCACGCACGCCTGCTGCTCCGCGGAGTCCGGCGGGAGCGACGGCAGGTCGCACTGCGGCGTCTGCTGCTTGGAGCGCTCCTCCTCGATCGTCGCGATGTCGTTGCTCGGAAGCAGGTGGAGCGAGTTCATCCCGGCCCGAGCAAGGTCACGCAGGTGGCGCATGCCGGCGCTTTGGCGGTGGGTGAACGCGAGGTACGTGCCGCGGTGCGCTGCGGGCACGGTCTCGTCGGTGATCGAGAAGTCGCGGATGTGCAGCTCGTCGATCGTCGCGTCCTCGGGCGCTCGGAGCGCCGGCTTGCGCAGCCCGTCCCAGCCGTGCGGAGCGAGCGCCGGGTCGTCGAGGTCGGCGAGCACGGAGCGCGCGGAGTTGGTCGTCAATGCGACCGAGTAGGGGTCGGTCACCACGTTCGTCACGACCTCGTCGAGCGTGGGCACGTAGACGCGCACTTCATAGCGGTAGGCCGCGTTGCGCCACGACGGCTCGCCGCTGACGCGCCACACGCCGTCGTCGCCGCGGCGCATCGCCACGCGCCGCTCCGGCGCCGGCCCCGCGGGGTCGAGCTGCAGCGCGACGTCCTTGGCGGTCGGCGCCCAGACGGCGGGCGACGGGCGGCGGTCGCGCTTGCGGCCGCTCCACAGGGGACCCAGCTCGGCGCGCTCCGCGCGCGCGTAGACATCGTCGAGTACCCCCGGGATCTGCACGCCGCTGTACCCGAGCAGAGCGCCGGCGCCGTCGTAGGCGGCCACCACGAGCTCGCCCTTGAGCAGCTCCGGCGCCAGCGCCTGCGCCGCCGCGGAGAGCTTCAACGCCGGCCACGCAGCGAGATGCGGGAACTGCGAGCGCACGTCGGCCGGCAGCCCGGAGGCGTCGAGCTCCAGCGGCACCGACGAGCCGCCCGCGATCGCGCCGCCTTCGACGGCGAGGCCGCCGTCCGGGGCGGAGTGCAGCCGGAACGTCTGCGCCCCCGCGGGCGGGCGCCACGCGATCACGCCCGAGCGCAGCCAGTGCGCGCCGCGCACGGCCTGCAAGGGCCGCGGCGCGTCGTCGAAGATCACGTGCGTGTGGTGGTCATAGGTGAACGTCACCGCGCCGCCGGGCGCGCTGAGCGGGATGTTCGCGCCGCCCGCCGCCCCGCCGGCGCCGTAGTTCTCGTCCCAGCTGTTGTTGAGCGCGACCTTGTACTCGTGGTCGCCCGCGGGCACGTCGAACGTCCCCCGGTAGAGCCCGTCCGCCCCGGCCACCGGCTGCAGCCGGGTGGCCGGGCACTCCGGCTGCCAGTCGCCCTGGCAGCCGAGCTCGGACTGCAGCGAGCCGACGAGCGCCACCGTCCCCGGCGCGGGCGTATGGTCCGCCCACGCCGGGCCCGCTGCGGCGAGCCCGGCCACGAGGCAGGCGACGAGTGCCGCGGCGCGCATCAGCTCGCCGACGGCACGACGCAGGTGTCGTTCGCCGCGGGACAGCTGAAGATCCGCCCGTCGCCCTGCTTGAGCCAGATCTCCGGCGTGGCGAGCGGGATGAAGTAGCGGTCCGGATCGGTGTCCTTGACGTTCGGGTCGTTCGGCGGGCGCTGGTGGACGATGACGCCCACCCGCTTCGTGTCGTCGGCGATCTTGATCCTGTGCAGCACGCCGTAGCCGTCGCTGCCCTCGAACGGCGTCGCGTTCGTCCACTCGGCCGTGGCCTCGCCCGGGGCGAGGCCGTCGCCGAACAGGTGCAGGCCCCAGCGCGCATAGTCGGTGTCGGTCGTGCGCTTGTAGTGGACGACCGCCTCCGCCACCTTCGCCTGCACGATCGTCACGCTGCGCGTGCCGCTGGTCACGGTCTTGCCGGGCGAGTACGTCAGCACGGCGCGGTAGGTGACCTTCGCGCCGTCGGGCAGTGAGGACGTGTCGTCGAACACCGTGTAGACCGGCGAGGAGTCGTCGCTGCCGACGGCCGTGAACGGACCGCCGTTGACCGAACGCTCGACGGTGACCACGTAGTCGGAGTGCTCGGGCGTCGCGACCGAGCGCACCTCGACCGTCCCGCGCACGCGCTGCCCCTCGTTGGGCGTCTCGAGCGTGATCACCGGCGGCGGGATCGTCGCCGACCGCACCGCGCTCGTGCGCGTGTGCCCGGCGTTGTCGAGCACGACCGCCTTGTAGGAGACCTGCGTGCCCGGCTCGATGTCGGACGTGTCCTGGAAGACCCGGTACGGCGCGTTGTCGTCCGTGCCGATGTCGCGCCACGGCCCGTTGCCGGCCTTGGCGAGGAACGTGACCTCGTAGAACGACGTCCCGGGGACGTTCGCGGCGACCCGCGTACGGTCCGCGCTCGGCGTCACGTCGAGCGACGGCTGCGGCGCCTGGCGGCTGCGCGGGATGTGCTTCTGGGAGCGGTAGACAACCGCCGACAGCGGGGCGAGCGTGACGTCGAGCTCCCGGTCGGCGCCCGTGCGCAGCCGCGTGTCGCCGCGTCCCCAGACCTTCTCCCACTTGCTGTCCGGGACGAACGTGGGCACGGAGGCCGAGGCGGTCTGCTCGGCGTTGTTGAGCGCGACGACGTACTCGTGCTTGCGCGAGCGGTCGATGCGCGAGAACGCGTACACGCCCGCCGTTGACGTCGAGAAGCGGTGCTGCTGCGCGCCGTCGCGCAGCGCCGGATGCCGCTTCGTGACGGCGGCCAGCGTGGCGAGCTCGCGGTAGAGCGCGTGACCCGGGTCGAAGTTGTCGACCATCGGCGTCACGTCCGAGCCGATGTTGTCGTTCTTCCCCGCGCCGTCGTCACCCGCGACCCCGGGGTCGCTGAGGTTGTTGTACTGCGGGCTCTGCGAGGGGAACATGTCCTGGCGCGCGTCTTGGTCGCCGCCAGCGCCCGTGAAGCCCTGCTCGTCGCCGTAGTACACGACCGGGTTGCCGCGCGAGAGGTACATCAGCGCATGCGCGAGCTCGTCGCGGGCCAGCAGCTCGGACTCCGGCGCACCCGGGTTCGCGTTGCGCAGGAACATGCCGATGCGGCCTCGATCGTGGTTGCCCAGGAAGGTCGGCAGGTTGTAGACGTTCGAGTCGCCGTCGGTGTACCAGTCGTCGTTCTCGAAGAACGTCTGGAGCTGGGAGGTCGGCCTGGAGTAGCCCGCGAAGTCGACGGCGGACATCTGGAACGGGAAGTCCAGGACGCCCTGCACGTCGTCGTGGGTGGTGAAGTGCGAGAGGAACGGCTGGCTGAAGTCCTCCGCGACCTCGCCGAACATGTAGAAGTCGTCGATGCCCTGCGCCTTCGCGTAGTCGACGATCGCCGGCGAGAACTTCTGCCAGAACTCGTCGTTGACGTGCTTCATCGTGTCCATCCGGAAGCCGTCGATGCGGAAGTCGCGGATCCAGGTCTCGTAGATGTCGATCATCCCGTCGACGACACGCGGGTTCTCCGTGAACAGGTCGTCGAGCCCGAAGAAGTCGCCGTAGAGGGAGTTCTCGCCGACGAACGTCGTGTCGCCGCGGTTGTGGTAGAGGCTGACGTCGTTCAGCCACGCCGGGACCTTGATGTTCTGCTCGGCGGCCGGGACGCACGGGGTGTACGGGAAGCTGCGCACCGGGCCGGGCGAGGAGCACGACGGCTGGCCGGTCGGCGCCAGCGCCGGGAACGCGGGGCTGCCGTCGGCGTAGTCGCGATCGTCGAACGGCGCGCCCGACGCCGTGCGGTACGGCGACTGGTCCTTGGAGGTGTACCCCTTGCGCTGGGCCGCTCCCTCCCCGTACCCGATCACGTCGGCCGTGTGGTTGGTGATGATGTCGAAGTAGACCTTGATCCCGCGCGAGTGCGCGGCGTTGACGAGCGTGCGCAGGTCCTGGTTGCTGCCCAGGTGCGGGTCGATCTGCGTGAAGTCGGTGATCCAGTAGCCGTGGTAGCCCGCCGAGTTGTCCTGCGGCTGGACGGCCTTGTTCTTGAAGCTCGGCGTCAACCACAGCGCGGTCGTGCCGAGTCCCTTGATGTAGTCGATCTTCGACGTGAGGCCCTTCAGGTCGCCGCCGTGGTACCAGCCCTTGCCCGTGGGGTCGAAGCCGGACTGCCCGGCCGCCTTCCCTGGCGGCAGGCCGCCGTTGTCGTTCGCCGTGGCGCCGTTGGAGAAGCGGTCGGCCATCACGAAGTAGAAGTTCTGGTCGGTCACGGGCTGGCGCAGGCTGCGGTGCGCCGAGCGGTCCCCGTGTCCCTTCCCGTGACCATGACCGTGGCCGCGGTCACCGGCGAGGGCGGCCGCCGGCGCGATGCTGAGCACGGCGAGCGCCAGGACGACCACGGCGCGACGGCATACCGACATGACTGCCTCCTCTTCCCCTCCGCGGCGGCGTCCGCGGTCCGTGGCGGATTTCTACCGCATCTCGGGAAGCGTTACCGGTCCGGTTCCGGACGGGTAGTTGAACGAGCATGTTCACCCGCTCACTGCTCGCGTCGCTGGCCGCCGTGCTGGCGCTCGCCGCTCCCGCCGCCGCCCAGTCCGCCCCGTTCGACGACTGCCCGGCCTACGGCGACCAGCGCATCTGCACCGCGCAGGTGCCGAGCTTCGACGGGACGTCGCTCGACGTCGACCTGACGCTCCCTGAAGGGGGCGGGAACAGCCACCCGCTGATCGTGCTCCTGCACGGGTTCGGCAACGACAAGCGCGAGTGGGAGTCGCTCGACGACCGCGGTGACGGCGCCGACAAGCTGCGCTGGAACTCGCACTGGTTCGCGCGCCACGGCTTCTACGTGCTGGCGTACACCGCGCGCGGCTTCCGCACCGCCCAGCAGCCGAGCGCGGAGTACCAGCCGCCGACGCCCGGCGGCTCGTCCGCGTCGCTGCCCAGCGGGACGATCCAGATCAAGAGCCGCGAGGTCGAGGTCCGCGACACGCAGTACCTCGCGTCGCTGGTCGCCGACACGTTCCCGGACGTCGACCGCGACCGCGTGGCCGTGAGCGGCGGCTCCTACGGCGGCGGGGAGAGCTGGCTGCAGGCGGCAGACCCCGTCTGGGACGACTTCACGTCGCCGGCGCTGCGGCTGCGGGTCGCCGTGCCGAAGTACCCGTGGACCGACCTCGGCTTCGCGCTGGCGCCCAACGGCCGGCGCTCGCTCGGCGACCCGGCCTCGCCGACCGGCGACGGGTTCCCGATCGGGACCGCCAAGGCCAGCTACATCACGGGCCTGTTCGCCCGCGGCACCCAGCAGGGCATCTTCGAGGAGGGCACGCGGACGACGCCGAACACCGAGGGCCCGATCAACGTCCCGCTGTGGAACTCCCGGATCGTCGGCAGCGGCGATCCCTACTCCCCCGAGGATCCCGTCGTGCGGCAGGCACGGCGCGGGCTGACCGAGTACCGGTCGGCGTACTACCAGGACTGGGGCGCGCAGGCGGCAGACCCGCAGACGGCGATCTTCTCGATCTCCGGCTGGACGGACGACCTCTTCGAGGCGATCGAGTCGTTCCGCATGTTCGACCACCTGAAGGCGATGAACCCGAGCTGGCCCGTCGAGGTCGCCGTCGCCGACGTCGGCCACAGCCGCGCCCAGAACCGGCCGTCGCAGTGGCAGCGCCTCAACGACCAGGCGTGGCAGTTCCTCAACGCGAACCTGTCCGGCGCGCACGAGCAGCAGACCACCGTCTCCTCGCAGCCGACGCTGTGCGGGACGGCGAACGACGACAGCGCCCAGCGGCTCACGGCGACGACGCCGGCCGGGCTCGCCGCCGGCGAGCTGCGCATCGCCTACGCGCGCGGTGCCGCGCTCGACCAGACCAGCGGCGCCGACGACCCCGACGGCCCTGCCACCGACGCGATCGCCGGCGGGCTGGTCGCGCCCGGCCGACCGTCGGATGGCTGCACCCAGTCCGCTCGCTCGCCCGAGCAGCAGACGACGGGCTACACCGCGCTGTCGGCGCCGCTGCCCAGGCCGCGCACGTACGTCGGCACCGGCACCGTGACCGCCCCGTACGTGCTCGGGGGCCCCGGCGCGACGCTGCACGCCCGCGTCTGGGACGTCGCGCCCGACGGCACCGCGCTGCTGATGACGCGCGGCACCTACCGCCTCGACACGCTCGCGGACGGCGATCCCGACGCCCCGGCGGGCACCGTGCGCGTCCCGCTCTACGGCAACCACTGGCCGCTGGACGCCGGGCACCGGATCCGGCTCGACCTGCAGGAGGTCGACGCTCCGACCTTCCGGCCGTCGAACCTCCCCAACCAGCTCACCCTCCAGCCGCCGGCGCTCACGCTGCCGACGCGCGAGGAGGGCGCGCTGGCGCTCGGCGGCGGCTAGGCCTGCCGCGCGCCTAAGCTCCCGCGCGTGCCACGCCCGCGCGTCATCGTCGTCGGCTCGATCAACACCGACCTCGTCGTGGTCGGCGAGCGGCTGCCCGCCCCCGGCGAGACGGTCTCGGGCGGGCGCTTCTCCCAGCACGGCGGCGGCAAGGGCGCCAACGCGGCCGTCGCGGCGGCGCGGCTCGGCGCGGCCGTCACGATGGTCGGCGCGGTCGGGAGCGACGCGTTCGGCGACGAGGCGCTCGAGCTGCTGGAGCGTGAGGGGATCGAGACGGGCGGCGTCGCCCGCACCGAGGCGCCGACCGGCGTCGCGCTGATCAACGTCGACGCGGGGGGCGAGAACCAGATCGCCGTCGCCTCCGGCGCCAACCAGCAGGTCGAGGCGGCCGCGGTCGAGCGCGCGGTGCGTGATGCAGGCCCCGGCGTCGTGCTGACCAACCACGAGATCCCGCTCGCCGCCCGTCTCGCCGCCGCCCGCGCCGCCCGAGGGCCCGTCGTGCTCAACCCGGCGCCGGCCGGCGAGATCACGGACGAGCTGCTCGCGCTCGGCCCGATCCTCACGCCGAACGCCGGCGAGGCCGCCGAGCTCACCGGCGAGCAGGACCCCGCGGCCGCCGCGGCCGTGCTCGCCGCCCGCACCGGCGCGCCCACGCTCGTCACGCTCGGCGCCAGAGGAGCCCTCTGCGCAAGAAAAGTGTCAGACACCTTTCTTGCGGCGGCCCCTCAGGTGACTCCCGTCGACACCACGGGCGCGGGCGACGCGTTCAACGGCGCGCTGGCGGTGGCGCTCGCGGAGGGCCGCGGGCTGCGCGACGCCGTGACGTTCGCGGTCGCGGTCGCGGCGCTCTCGACGCGGGCGGAGGGCGCCCGCGAGGGCATGCCGCGCCGCGACGAGGTCGGCGCTTGAACGCAAGAAAGGTGTCAGGCACCGTTCTTGCGGTGGGGCTCGTGGCGTACGCGGGCTGGGTCGAGCCGCGACGGCTCGTCGTGCGCCGCTGGACGCTCGCGCTCCCGCGCTGGCCCGCGGCGCTCGCCGGCCTGCGCGTCGGCGTGATGACCGACCTGCACGGCGGCGTGCTGCACGCGGGCGAGAGGGCGATCGGCCGCTGGGTCGACCGCATGAACGCCGAGGCGCCCGACCTGGTGCTGCTCGGCGGCGACTTCACCGACGCGCACCCGCTGTGGGGCCGCCGGCTCCCGCCCGAGCGGATCGCCGAGCGGCTGGCCGAGCTGGAGGCGCCGCTCGGCGCCGTCGCAGTGCTCGGCAACCACGACTGGCGCACGTTCGGCGTGCGCATGTGGACCGCGCTCGCCGCCGCCGGCATCCCGGTGCTCGAGAACGACGCGCACGCGCTCGACGCCGCCGGTGGCCGCTTGCACGTCGCCGGTCTGGCGGACGTGCGCCACCGGCGCCCGGACCTCGTCCGCGCGCTGGCGAACGTGCCGGACGACGAGCCGGTGATCGTGCTCTCCCACGACCCCGACGTGTTCCCGTTCGTGCCCTCGCGCGTCGCGCTCACGGTCTCGGGCCACACCCACGGCGGCCAGGTCGCGATCCCGGTCGTGCGCCTGCCGGTCATGCCTTCGCGCCACGGCGAGCGCTACGCCCGCGGGCACATCGTCGAGCACGGCCGCCACCTCGTGGTCGGCACCGGGCTCGGCACGAGCGGCATCCCGGTCCGCCTGCTCGCCCCGCCCGAGCTGCTCGTGCTCGAACTGCGGCCGGAGGAGCGATGACGCCTGATCTCCTATCGTCGGATCGATGCCCGACGTCCTCCGCCCGCTCTTCGACCAGGTCGTGATCAAGGAGCTCGAGCCCGACCGGATGCGCAAGTCCGGCCTGCTCGTCCCGCAGGGCAGCAACGACCTGCCGCCCAACGAGGGCATCGTGCTCGCCGCGGGCGACGGCCCGCCGGACCTGCCGGACTTCAAGATGCCCGTCAAGCCCGGCGACCACGTCGTGTTCCCCCGCAGCGCGGGCGTGTGGGTGGAGGTCGAGGACGAGCGCCTGCTCGTCTGCCGCGTCCGCGAGATCCTCGGGGTCATCGAGGAGGGCGCGAAGCAGTGAGGGAGATCCCGATCCGCGGCGAGGTGATCCGCCTCGGCGAGCTGCTCAAGCTCGCTGGCGTCGTCGGGACGGGCGGCGAGGCGAAGCTGCTGCTCGCCTCCGAGGAGGTCCGCGTCAACGGCGAGCCCGAGAGCCGGCGCGGGCGGCAGCTGCGTGCCGGCGACGAGGTGCTCGTCGGCGACGAGACCCTGAAGGTCGCCGCGGCCTAGGCGAAGGCCAGGCGGACGCGAGGCGGCGCGAAGCGGAGGCGGCGGCGGCGCGGGGTCGCGGCCAGCCGGCTCGCCCGCCACTCGACCAGCGTGAGCTCGGCCGGGGCCGACGTCTCGACGTAGTTCATGACGGTGTGCTGGAACATGGGAGAAGCATCCCGCGACGGGGCTCTCCGCTCGCCCGTGCCACCCCGCCAGTCCCTCGGGGAGATCACCCCAGGCGGGGTGTGGCAGGCCCGGGCCGGGGTACGGGAGGCCCGCGCCGGGGTGCGGCAGGCCCCACCCCGCGGCGGCGCTACATCCGCAGGTACGAGGCGCCGTTGACGTCGAGCACCGAGCCGCTGGCGAGCTCGGCCTCAGGCGAGGCGAGGTAGACGATCGCGGCGGCGACCTCCTCGGCCGTGGCGATCCGCCCGAGCGGGCTCTCGGCCTCGCGCCGCGCGCGTTCCTCGCCCGCCAGCGCCTCGGCGGCCATCTCGGTGTCCGTGAAGCCCGGCGCGACGCTCGTCACCGCGATTCCGCGCGGCCCGAGTGCCCGCGCCAGCGACTGGCCGAGCGAGACGATCCCCGCCTTGCTCGCGCCGTAGGCGGGCATCGTCGGCTCGCCGCGGAACGCGCCGCGCGAGGAGACGTTGACGATCCGCCCGCCGCGGCCCATGTGGCGCACCGCGCACCAGCAGACGTTGGCGGGCCCGACGAGGTTGACCGCCAGCACGTCGCGCCATGCCTCCTGCCACTCGTCGTAGCCGGCCTCGTCGATCGCGTGCGGGACGACCACGCCGGCGTTGTTGACGAGCACGTCGATCGAGCCGAGCGCCTCCGCCGCGCCGTCGACCATGGCCCGCACCGCGTCCGCGTCCGCGAGGTCGGCGCCGGCGAGCACGTGGCCCTCGCCCGGCAGCTCCGCCAGCACCGCCTCCGCCCGCTCGCGCGAGGCGCCGTAGTGCACCGCCAGCCGGTCCCCTCGCGCCGCGAACGCGCGCGCCGCCGCCGCGCCGATCCCGCGCGAAGCGCCGGTGACCAGGACCGCCCGGCCGCTAACCGGCGAGCACTCCCTCGAGCTTCAGGATCCGCCGCAGGATCGCCACCGACGAGGCGTAGGTGGAGTCCATCCCGTAGTAGGACAGGCCGCTGGCGCCGAGCGTGCGCGCCTGCGTGTACGGCGTGTCAGAGGCGTAGTGGATGATCCCGAAGTCGATCGGCAGCTTGGCGAACGAGACCGCCTCGCCGACCGGATACCGGTCGGCGTCGGCCACCTCGTAGACCGCGTTGCAGAACGGCCCGGCCTCCATCTCCACGACCGTGTAGGCCTCGCGGTAGTAGAAGTCGAGGTAGTTGCGGTTCTGCAGGAACGTGCTCTTGACCGTCACCGCGCGCTGGTTGTCCAGGCCGGAGCCGAAGACGAGATAGGGCGCGATGTCGTCGAAGGAGAAGGCGTTGTCGAGCCAGTACGTCGAGCCCGAGTGCTCGTCGTGGACGACGCCGGAGATCAGCACGTCGCCGACATCGGCGTTGAGCGTCGCCGCCTTGCCCAGCGAGTAGGCGCCGCGCAGCATGTCGGTGCCCTCCGTGAGCTCGCGCAGGATGTTGTAGGCGGCGAGCCCGAGCGGATACTCGATGTTGACGATCACCGCCTCGGAGGCGCGCAGCTTGTCCGCGTCGATCGGCCCGAGCCGCGGGTCCAGGCCCGCCGGGTCGAGGCGGTCCAGGGCCATCACCTGCGCGGAGACGCGCAGCGCGGTGCGGCTGGAGAGGTGCGTCACGCCGACCGCACGCTCGGTCTCGATGCGCTTCTCCCAGTCCGGGCCGTCCTCGGGCTTGGCGTCGTAGAACCCGCGCGCGCCGAAGTAGAGGAAGTTCTCCCACGATCCCTCCGCGCGGCCGTCGCGGAAGCGCTGCAGCTCTCCGCGCAGGTAGTCCGGCCCGTTGGCCTCGATGTAGGCGACGATGTCGGACTCCTGCGAGCGCGCGGTGTCCGTGACCAGGTTCACGAGCGAGTGCGTGTTGGAGGAGACGAAGTAGATCGGCCGCTCGGAGATCCCCTGGGCGTCCATCTCCGCGCGGATCGGCGCCATCCAGCGACGGGTCATGCGCGCGTAGCCGACCTGGCTGCCGCTGAGCATGCGGATCCGCAGGTCCAGCCGGCGCGAGGACACCTCGTCGAGGAAGTCGCTCAGCGACCCGTCCCAGGCGTCGCGCACCCGGATCCAGTCGTCGACGGCGCCGCCGAACGCCTCCGCGCAGGCCTCGGGGTCGGGCTCGGCGCCCTCCGGGCGCTCGGTCGAGCGCGCCGCCGCGTGCAGCTTGTTCCACTCGATCTGGTAGGCGACGAGCGTCGGGATCAGGTCGTCGAGGTCCGACGTCGAGGCCAGCAGCACCGCCAGCACGCCGGTGCCGTTGTCGAACCACCAGCGGCGGCGGGCCGGGGCCTCGCGGGCGTCCCAGTCCTCGAGGTTCCCGATCCCGTGGCGGCGGAACTCGACCGCCTCCTGGCCCATCACGATCGGGTTGGCCTTGTGGATGCCGGCCGGCAGCCGCCGCACGGCGTACATGAAGGCGCCGAGGTCGGGCTCGCTGGTGGCGGCGAGCGGGTGCAGGCTCGAGTTCATCGCGGCGTGCGAGGGCTCGAGCACACGCAGGTGCGTCTCGCCGGAGGAGCGCAGCAGGGTCGTGTACGTCCGGTGGTAGAGCTCGACCTCGTCTGAGCTGAGCCCGGCGGCCTGGCGCAGCGACCCGCCCGGTTGGGCGGTGGGTACGCGCAGGCGGGGGACGGCCATGAGGGCGCCACGCTACCGCATCGGCCGTCGAACCGCGCGCCGCGCGCGATGCGCGGCGGCGCGGCGCCCGCGCGCGCGTGACGCCCCTCACGCTACTGATTGCGAAGGCAGCTAATCTGAGTCTTCCCCACTGAGATCTGGAGATGGACCCCATGGACACGCCCACCAACTTCCCGCGCAACGGCTTCCCCGTCTGCGCGAACTGCGGCCAGCGGCCCGGCAGCGTGCGCGTGGTGCTCGCCGCCGAGGGCGGCCGCCGCGCCGGCGCGCTCTGCGATGTCTGCGCGCGCGAGTTCTTCGCCGTGGCCGCCGCGGGCGGCGCGGCGCCCGAGGCTTCCTCCGAGCCGCAGTCCAAGACCCCTGCGCTCGACGAGTTCGGCCGCGACCTGACCGCCGACGCGGCCGAGGGCCGCATCGACCCGGTGATCGGGCGCAGCGACGAGATCGAGCAGACGGTCGAGATCCTCGCCCGCCGGCGCAAGAACAACGCCGTGCTGATCGGCGAGGCCGGCGTCGGCAAGACCGCGATCGCCGAGGGCCTCGCGCTGCGGATCGCCGACGGCGACGTGCCCGCGACCCTGCGCACTGCCCGTGTCCTGTCGCTCGACCTCGCCGGCATGCTCGCCGGCGCCCAGTACCGCGGCCAGTTCGAGCAGCGCATGAAGGCGGCGCTGGCCGAGGTCGTCGAGTCCGGCGGCCGCATCGTCCTGTTCGTCGACGAGCTGCACACGGTGCTCGGCGCCGGCCAGGCCGAGGGCGCGATGGACGCCGCGAACATGCTCAAGCCGATGCTCGCCCGCGGCGAGCTGCGGATGGTCGGCGCCACCACG
>DATFQI010000165.1:0-14884 GCA_035264365.1 Solirubrobacteraceae bacterium | reverse complement strand
TGCTCGCGCTGGGACAGCAGCGCGTCGAGGTCGGCCTTGCCGAGCACGGCCCGCAGCGTCGTCTGGGCGATCATCGACGTCGCCTGGCGGAAGTTCTCCACCTCGACGATCGAGGAGCGGGGATCGACGACGCGGAAGTAGGCGACCGCGTCCACGCGCGCCGGCACGTTGTCGCAGGTGATCACGTCCTGCGCCGGGACGTTGAGCGTGTGGGTGCGCAGCGACACGCGCACCATCCGGTCGATCAGCGGCACCAGCAGCACGACGCCCGGGCCCTTGGCGCCCATCAGGCGCCCGAGCCGGAACACCACCGCGCGCTCGTACTCGCGCAGCACCCGCACGGAAGCCGCGACGGCGGCGAGGGCCAGCACGATCAGGACCACCAACGTCACCAGGACAGCGGTCATGGCGCCACCTCCCATTCCTCGGCCGGGCGCACGGTCAGCGTGAGCCCGCTCACCTGCTCGATCACGACGGGGTCGCCGGGCTGCAGCTCCGGCTCGCCCTCCAGGTCCCAGCGGCGGGCGCGCCACAGCGCGCCGTCCACGAACACGCGCCCGACCGGGGCGGGCGGCGCCCGCACCTCGCCGAGCCGGCCGACCAGCCCCTCCGCACCGCCGCGGGCGCGCAGCCGGCGCGTGGCCATGCCCTTGCGCGCGATCACGGCCACGAACGCGAGCGAGAAGAGCGCGGTGGCGAGCGTCGCGCCGAGCACGGCGGCGGTCCCGAGCCCGGCGCCGGAGACCAGCAGCGCGATGCCCGCGGCGAGCGCGACGGCCGCGGCCGTCCCGAGTGCCCCGTGCGTGGGCACGTGCGCCTCCGCCACCACGAGCGTGGCGCCCACGAGCACCAACAGCAGGCCGATCCCGGACATGGGTCCTCCTTGCCCCGATCGTACTCCTGAGCGGCTTGGACGGCGAATCGCTCATGTCACAATGCACGGCCGAATGCCGCTGCCCAAGGAAGTCACTTTCGTCACGTTCGACGTCTACGGAACCCTCATCGACTGGGAGACCGGCGTCTACGACGCCTTCGTCAAGGAGGCCGACAAGGACGGCTACACCCTCGCCCGCGAGGAGCTCGTCCCCTTGTTCCTGAAGGTCCAGCAGGACATCAAGGCCGGCTCGTACGAGCTCTACGCCGAGGTCCTGCGCCGTACGGCCGTGCAGATCTCGCGCGAGCTCGGCTGGCCGCTGGAGCCGTCGCGCTCCGGCTTCCTGCCCGAGTCCGTCATGCGCTGGCCCCCGTTCAAGGAGACCAACACGCAGCTCGACCGCTTCGGCAAGAAGTTCGAGATCGGCCTGGTCTCGAACATCGACGACAAGCTGCTCGGCCTGACGCGCCGCCACTTCAAGACCGACTTCGACCTCGTGGTCACCGCCCAGCAGGTGCGCTCCTACAAGCCCGACCCGGCGCACTTCAAGGAGTGCGAGCGCCGGATCGGCACCAAGAAGGGCTGGGTGCACGTCGCGTCGAGCTACTACTACGACGTCGAGCCGTGCCTGAAGGCCAAGGTCCCCGTGATCTGGGTCAACCGCACGAAGGAGCAGCTCGAGCCGGGGGCCAAGAAGCCCACGGCCGAGGTGAAGTCGCTGCTCGAAGCGGCCAAGCTCCTCGGCGCGGCGTAGCCCCGTGCGGGCCGTCGGCCTGCACGCGGACGTCGTCGTCGCGATCTCCCGGGCGTACCGCACCACCTGCACGCTGGTGCGCTCGGGGAACGAGGCGTTCGTCGTCGACTCGCCGGTCTTCCCCGACGAGCTGGAGATCCTGCCGGCGATCGCCGAGCAGGCGGGCTTCCCCGTGGTCGGCGTGCTCGCGACGCACGCCGACTGGGACCACCTGCTCGCCCGCTACGCGTTCCCGGAGGCGCCGCTCGGCTGCGCGGAGACGACCGCCGCGCGGCTGATCGGCCGGCCGGGCGAGGCCCAGCGCGAGCTGCGCGACTTCGACGAGGAGATGTACGTGGAGCGGCCGTCGCCCTTGTCGTTGCCCGGGGCGCAGACGCTCCCGGTGCCGGGCCACTGCGGGATCGGCGAGCGGGAGCTCGAGTTGCACCCGGCCGACGGCCACACCGAGGACGGGATGGCGGTCTGGATCCCGTGGACGCGCGTGCTGGTGGCGGGCGACTACCTGTCGCCGGTCGAGATCCCGATGCTGTCCGGGACCGGCTCGCTGAGCGCCTACCTGGCCACCCTGGACCGGCTGGAGCCGCTCGTCGAGCAGGCCGACCACGTCGTGCCGGGGCACGGCGAGCCGATCGACGGCACGCGCGCGGCGGCGATCCTGCGCGAGGACCGCGCCTACCTGCAGGCCCTGCGCGAGCGCGGGGCGGACGCGAAGCTGCCGCTCGCGCGCAGGAGCGGCGCCCAGCGCAAGATCCACGCCGCGAACGCCGCCAAGGTCGCGACGTGAACGAGGGGCGGCCGCTGCACGAGCTGACGCCGGAGCTGCGCGCGCTCGGCGAGCAGGTGCTGGCCGCGGCGCTCGAGCGGCTCGCCGAGGACCCGCCCGCGCTCGGCCGGGCGGTACCGCCGGAGGAGCTCGCCGAGCTGGCCGGCGCGTCGGTCACGCCGGACGGCCTTGGGCCCGCGGAGGCGCTGCGGCGCTTCCGCGACGTGCTGCTGCCGCTGACCGTCGCGATCGACCATCCGCGCTATTTCGCGTTCATCCCGTCCGCGCCGACCGCCGCGTCGGCCTACGTCGAGCTGCTGCTGAGCGCCGGCTCGGTCTACGCCGGCACCTGGCTCGAGGGCGCGGGCGCGGTGCACGCCGAGAACGAGGCGCTCGACTGGCTCGCCGGCCTCGCCGGGATGCCCGCCGGCTCGGGCGGCTGCTTCGTCCAGGGCGGCACGCTCGGCAACGTCTCGGCGCTGCACGCCGCGCGCGAGTGGGCCCGCCACCGCCGCGGCGGCGAGGCGCCGGCGCGGTGGCGCGTGGCCTGCAGCGAGGAGGTGCACTCCTCGGTGCGCACGGCGGCGAAGCTGATGGACGTCGACGTGCTGCCGGTGGAGGCCGACGAGCACGGGCGCCTGCACGGAGAGGCACTGCGCGCGGCGCTGGACGGCGCCGACGGGGTGTTCGCCGCCGTCGCGACCGCCGGCACCACCAACCTCGGGCTGCTCGACGACCTCGCCGGCGTCGCCGCCGCCTGCCGCGAGCACGACGTCTGGCTGCACGTCGACGGCGCCTACGGCGCGGCGGGGCTGTGCGCGCCGAGCGTCCGCGCCCGCTACGCCGGGATCGAGCACGCCGACTCGCTGATCGTCGACCCGCACAAGTGGCTGTTCGCCCCGTTCGACTCGTGCGCGCTGCTCTACCGCGAGCCCGCGCGCGGCCGCGCCGCGCACCGCCAGAGCGCCTCCTACCTCGACGCCTTCTACCGCGACGACGACTCCCACAACCCGTCCGACCTCGCGGTGCACCTGTCGCGCCGCGCGCGCGGCGTCCCGTTCTGGTTCTCGCTCGCCGTGCACGGCACCGACGCCTACTCGTCCGCGGTCGAGCGCACGCTGGCGGTCACGCGCGAGGGCGCAGAGGAGGTCCGCCGGCGCGACGGGCTCGAGCTCGTCGCCGAGCCTGAGCTGTCGATCCTCGCCATCCGCCGGCGCGGCTGGGAGGAGGACGACTACCACCGCTGGGCCACGGAGCTGCGCGAGTCCGAGGCCGCGTTCGTGTTCCCGACGACCGTGCGCGGCGAGACCGTCGCGCGCCTGGCGATCGTCAACCCGCGCACGACGCCCGACGACCTGCGGGCGGTGCTGGACACGATGCAGGGCTAGCCGCCGCGGCGCTGGTCTAAGCCTCGCCGATGGCAGCCAGCGCCGAGGCCTGGTCGCCGTGCAGCCAGGCCGCCGGCTCGACGCCGCTGAGCTCGATCGCCCGCCGCGGCGGAGCGTCCGGCTCGAGCACGACCGCGAAGTGCTGCTGGCGCGTGGCCAGGCGGTCGGCGATGTCGTAGAGCATGTGCACGCCGGAGGAGTCGAGGAAGTCGATCCCGCTCAGGTCGAGCAGCAGCCCGCGCGCGGTGTTCGGCACCGCCGTGGTCACCTCGACCTGCAGACCTGGCGCGTTGGAGAGATCGATCTCCCCTTCGACCACCGCCAGCACGATCCCCCCGCGTTCTCGCACGCGGAGCGTGGCCAGCTCGTCGCTCACTCGGCCCCGAGGTCGTGGAGCCGGCGGCGGAGGCGTACGGTCGAGCCCGTGGGGCCCGTTTCGACCGAGACGTCGTCCATGAGCGCGGACATTATCGAGCGGCCGCGCCCGCGGTGCTCACTGCGCGACTCGCGCCAGCGGCCCGAGTCGTGGATCGAGATCTCGACGCCGTCCCCGCGCACCAGGGCGCTGACGCTGATCTCGGCGTCGCCCGGCCCGTAGGCGTGCTCGATCGCGTTCATCGCCGCCTCGTGGGCGGCGAGGACGATGTCGTTGGCCTCCGCGCTCGAGGCGCCGTGGGCGGTCAGCCAGGCGCCGAGCCGGCGGCGCACGTCGGCGAGCCGGTTCGGGTGCGCCTGGATCACCGTGTGCAGCCGCTCTCCGGCCATCGGCGTGCGCGTGAGGGCGAGCAGCGCCGCGTCGTCGGCGAGGTCGTGGGCGAGCTCGTCGACGATCCGCTCGCACGCCTCCTCGGCGCTGGTGAAGTCGCCCGCCAGCCGCTCCGCCAGGCGGTCGATGCCGACGTCGATGACCTCGCCGCGCCGCTCCACGAGCCCGTCGGTGTACAGCAGCAGCGCCTCGCCGAGCCCGAGCTCGAGCTCGGCCTCCGAATGGCGGTGCGCCATCGTGACGCCGAGCGGGTGGCTGAGCCCGCTCGTGACCCGCTCCACCGTGCCGTCGGCGCGCCGCACCAGCGGCGGAGGGTGGCCGGCGTTGGAGAAGCGCAGCAGCCCGGAGCCGGGATCGAGGATCCCGCACAGGCAGGTGGTCATCGCCAGCCCGGAGTCCGACACGAGCAGGTCGAGGCGGTCCATGAGGCCGGCCGGGGTGTGGCCCTCGAACGCGTAGGCGCGCACCGCCTGGCGCACCTGCCCCATCACCGCGGCGGCGAGCACGCCGTGGCCGGCGACGTCGCCGATGGTGACCACCAGGCGCCCGTCGCCGAGCGCGGTCGCGTCGTAGAAGTCGCCGCCGATCTCCAGCGACTCGCTCGCCGGCACGTAGCGCCCGCACAGCTCGGTGCCGAGCACGTCCGGCAGCGCGCGCGGGAGCAGGCTGCGCTGGAGCGTGAGCGCGGCGTCCTCCATCTCGCGCGCCCGGTCGCGCTCGCCGGTCGCGAGCGCGTCGCGCAGCCGCGTGACCTCGAGGTTCGCGTTCACGCGCGCGAGCAGCTCGGCGCCCGAGAACGGCTTGACGAGGTAGTCGTCGGCCCCGGCGTCGAGCCCCTCGACGGTCGCCTCCTCGCCCGCGCGCGCCGACAGCACGATCACTGGCAGCCGCTGGGTGCGAGGCTCCTGGCGCAGCTTCGCGAGCAGCTCGAAGCCGTCTATGCCGGGCATCATCACGTCGGTCACGACCAGGTCCGGCGGGCGCTCGGCGATCTGCGCGAGCGCGTCGGCGCCGTCGACGGCGGTGCGCACGACGTACTCGCTCTCGAGCAGCCGCGCGATGTAGTTCCGCAGGTCCACGTTGTCGTCGACCACCAGGATCTCCGTCCGGGCCTCGCCTCCCGGGGACAGCACGATCGTGCGCTCGTCGCCCCAGTGCTCTGCCTCGCGGGCGAAGGCGGTCCGCTCGCCGCTCGCCGTCCCGGCGCCGGCCGGCGCGGCCGGTGCGGTCGTGCCGTCGGCGACCGGCAGCTCGACCCGGAACGTCGAGCCCTCGCCCTCGACGCTCTCCGCCGTGACCTCGCCGCCGTGCAGCCGCACGAGCTCGTGCACGAGCGCCAGGCCGATGCCGCTGCCCTCGTGGCTGCGCCCGCGCGCGCGGCTGACCCGGTGGAAGCGCTCGAACAGCCGCGGCAGCTCGTCTCCGGGGATGCCGACGCCGGTGTCGGAGACCTCGAGCACCGCCGTCTCGCCGACGCGCACGCGCAGCGCGATGCGGCCCTCGAGCGTGTACTTGTAGGCGTTGGAGAGCAGGTTCAGCAGGATCTTCTCGACCATCTCCGCGTCGGCCTCGATCGTCGCGCCCTCCTCGGGCGCGTCGACGACGAGCTCCAGCCCGGAGCGGTCGGTCGCCGAGCGGAACACGGCAGCCGTCTCGCGGGCGATCCGGGCGAGATCGACCGGCGCGAGGACGGCCGCCGCGCGGCCTGCCTCCATCCGCGAGAGGTCGAGCAGCGCGTTGACGAGCCGCTGCAGGCGCAGGGCCCCGCCGTGGGCGACCTCGATCCGCTCGCGCTGCCTCGCGGGATCGGGATCGGGGTCGGTGAGGGCGTCGCCGAGGGGGCCCAGCATCAGCGTCAGGGGAGTGCGGAACTCGTGCGAGACGTTGGAGAAGAACTCGGTCTTCGCGAGGTCCAGCGCGGCGAGCTCTTCGGCCCGGGTCTCGGCCGCGGCGAGGCCGGCCGCGCTCGAGAACGCCGCCGAGAGCTGGCGGGCGAGCTGGCGGAAGAACTCGCGGTACTCGCCGTCGAGCGGGTGCAGCGGGCTCGCGCCGAGCACGAGCGCGGCCGTGGGCGCGCTGTCCCCTGGCCGGTGGACCGGCAGCAGTACGGCCCCCTCGCCCTCGAGCACGCGCTCGCCCGCGCCGGCGGTCGCGGCGGCCCCGCCCCAGCGGTCCCCGGTGCGGCACGCGCCGGCGAAGGCCGGCCGGCCGTCCTCGCCGAGCGTGTAGAGCGCGGCGAAGGCCACGTCCTGCTCCGCGCCCGAGAGCGCCTCGATCACGGCGCTCGCGGCCTCCGGCTCGCTGCGCGCGCCGGCCAGCGCCTCGCCGGTGCGCGCGAGCGCCTGCAGCCGCCGCGTCCCGAGCACCTGCCGGGTGGCCTCGTGGACGGCCGTGAAGATGCCGGCCACCGCGCCCGACTCGTCGCGGATCGGGCTGAACGAGTAGGTGAAGTAGGCCTCCTCGAGGAAGCCGTTGCGTTCGAGCTGCAGCGGCTGCTCCTCGTGCCAGGTCGCCTGCCCGGTCGTCACGACGCCGTCGAGCATCGGCTCGAGCAGGTCCCAGATCTCGGGCCAGATGTCCTGCAGCCGCATCCCGAGCGCCTCCGGGTGCTTGGCGCCGAGCATCGGCACGTAGGAGTCGTTGTAGAGCGCGACGAACTCCGGCGGGCGGGTACCCCAGAACACGCACATGCCGTAGCTCGACTCGAGGCAGATCGACGCGGCCGTGCGCAGCGGCACGGGCCACTGCTCGACGGGCCCGAGCGGCGACCGGCTCCAGTCGTACGCCGTCACGAGGCGGCCGCACTCGCCGCCACCGGTGCCGAGGCCGGAGGGCCCGGAGGACATCCCCGTGCTCACCGGGCCGGATTCTCGCACCAGTCAGGCGAGCGAGGCAAGCTCGCGGTAGAGCTCCCGGGCGGCCTTCAGGCCCAGCTCCAGCGACTCGATCCGGTAGCTCTCGTCCGGCGCGTGGATGCGGTCCTCGGGCAGGGCGAAGCCACCGACGATCGTCGGGATCCCGCGCTCGGCGAACGCGGCGAGGATCGGGATCGAGCCGCCGGAGCGGACGACCACCGGGGTCACCCCGGTCGCCCGCTCGAGCGCGCGGACGGCGGCCGCGAGCGCCGGCGCCTCGGGGTCGAAGCGCGACGGCTCGGCGCCGTGCAGGCGCAGCTCGAGCTCGGCGCCGTCGGGCAGCGCGCCGCGCAGCAGCGCCTCCAGGGCGGGGGCGATCTGCTCGCTGCGCTGGCCGCCCGCGAGCCGCACCGAGAGGCTCGCCTCGGCCCGCTCCGGCACGATCGTGCGCGGCTCGCCGGCGGAGACGCGATGCACGTCGACGGACGTGCCGGCCATCGTGCGCACGTGCAGCTCCTCGCCGGCGCGGGCGTCGGCGGGGCGCGCTCCGGCCTCGGCCAGCAGCCGGTCGCCGGACGGCAGCTGCGCCCAGGCGTCGAGCTCGGCCTGCGACGGCGGCTCGAGGCCCGCGCGCAGCGGCTCCGGCGGGCGGCCCGTCTCCGGGTCCGGGAGCACGGCGGCCAGCAGACGGTGCAGGACGTGCACGGCGTTGAGCGCCGCGCCGCCGAACTCGCCCGAATGGGCGGGGCGCTCGCCGGTCGTCACGACCAGGTCCGCCCACACCATCCCGCGCGTGCCGACGGTGAGCGCCGGCGTGTCGGCGTCGAGCATCCCGGCGTCGAACACGATCGCGGCGTCGGCACCACGCTCGTCGGCGGCCATCCAGCGCTCGGCGGTGTCGGCCGGCGTCTCCTCCTCGCCCTCGATCAGCACGCGCACCGTGACCGAAAGCTCGCCGGCGTCGGCCAGCTCGCAGGCGACCAGCAGAAGCGGGAGGAAGTTGCCCTTGTCGTCGGAGGCGCCGCGGGCGTAGAGGCGGCCGTCGCGGATGTCGGGGTCGAAGGGCGGCGTGGTCCAGCGCGACTCGTCGCCAGGGTCCTGCACGTCGTAGTGGCCGTAGATCAGGATCGTCGGCGCGTCTTCGCGGTTCGCGGGCAGCTCGCCGACGACCAGCGGCGGATGCTGCCCGCCTTGGACCAGCTCGCCCCTGCCGCCGGCCGCCTCGATCCGGCGCAGTGCCCAGCCGGCCGCCTCGACGAGCGCCTCGGGGTTGCCGCCGGCCGTCGAGATCGACGGGATCCGCAGCCAGTCGCCGAGCTCGGCGAGCGCGTGGTCGAGGTCGGTCACTCGGCGGAGGACTTGATGACCGCGATCGTGTCGCCGGACTTGACGGCGGCGCCCTCCTGGACCGCCAGCTCGGCGATCGTCCCGGCCTTGTGGGCGTAGATCTCGTTCTCCATCTTCATCGCCTCGATGATGCAGACGAGCGCGCCCTCCTCGACCGCGGCGCCCTGCTCGACCATCACCTTCCAGACGTTGCCCTGCAGCGGCGAGGCGAGCGTGTCGCCGCCCCCACCGCCTCCTGCGCCCGACTTGCGCTCGCGCTTGGGCGCCTGGCGGGCCGCGCCGTTGACGCCCGCGGGCGCGGCGCCGGCGGCGAGCGGCTCGCCGTGCACGACCACGTCGAAGCGCTTGCCGGAGACCTCGACGGTGTAGGTCCGCTCCTCGAGCTCCACGTCGTCGTCGCCGGCGGCCGGAACGCCGTCGAAGGCGAGCTCCTTCAGCCAGTCCTTGTCCTCGATCAGGTCGCGGCAGGTCTCGCCCTTGGCCCACTGCTCGGAGGCCATGATCGCCTTGTGGAACGGGATCAGGGTCTTGACGCCCTCGACCTCGTACTCCTCCAGCGCGCGCAGCATGCGCCGGGTGGCGCGCTCGCGGTCGGCGTCCCAGACGATCAGCTTCGCGACCATCGGGTCATACAGCGGGGTGATCTCGGTGCCGCTCACCACGCCGGAGTCGACGCGCACGCCCGGGCCCGAGGGCTCGCGGTAGTGCGCGACGGTGCCGGGCGCGGGGGCGAAGTTCTTCGAGGCGTCCTCGGCGTTGATGCGGCACTCGATCGCGTGGCCGTGCAGGCGGATGTCCTCCTGCGCGAAGGAGAGCTTCTCGCCGGCCGCGACGAGGATCTGCTCGCGCACGATGTCGACGCCCGTCGTCTCCTCGGTCACGCAGTGCTCGACCTGGACGCGCGTGTTCATCTCGAGGAAGAAGTACTCGCCGTCCTGCAGCAGGCCCTCGATCGTGCCGGCGCCGTGGTAGCCGACGGCCTCGGCCGCGTCGGTCGCGATCTTGCCGATCTTCTCGCGGAGCTCTGCGTCCACCAGCGGAGCGGGCGACTCCTCGATCAGCTTCTGATGGCGGCGCTGGATCGAGCAGTCGCGCTCGCCCAGGTGCACGACGGTGCCGTGCTTGTCGGCCAGCACCTGGACCTCGACGTGGCGGGGGTCGGGCAGATAGCGCTCGAGGTAGACGGTGTCGTCGGAGAAGAACTTCTCGCCCTCGCGGGCGGCGCCCTCGAAGGCGTCCTTGAGCTTGTCCGGCTCGAGCGCGACGCGGAAGCCCTTGCCGCCGCCGCCGCCCGCGGCCTTGACCGCGATCGGGTAGCCGATGTCCTCGGCGATCTTCTCGGCGTCCTCGAGCGTCTCGACCGGGTCGGTGGTGCCGGGGACGATCGGCACGCCGGCCTTCTTCATCAGATCGCGGGCGCGGGTCTTTGAGCCCATCGCCTCGATCGCGCTCGCCGGCGGGCCGATGAACGTGATGCCCGCGTCCTCCAGGCGCTTCGCGAAGGCGGCGTTCTCGGCCAGGAAGCCGTAGCCCGGGTGGACGGCCTCGGCGCCGGAGGCCTCGATGACCTCCATGATCTTGTCCACGTTGAGATAGCTCTCGGTGGCGGGACCGGGGCCGAGGAGGTACGCCTCGCCCGCGCGCTTGACGTGCTGGGCGTCGCGGTCGGCCTCGGAGTAGACGGCGACGGAGGCGATGCCGAGCTCGTCGAGCGCTCGGATCACGCGGACGGCGATCTCGCCGCGGTTGGCGACCAGGACCTTGGAGAACACGGCCGCGAGGATATCCGCCGGGGGCCGGCGGCTGCCGACCCCCGGGGATTGCATCGGGCTACTTCTTGTCGACCTGCACCGTGTAGGTGCTGCGGTCGGCGTTGGCGTCCAGCACGCGCAGGCGCACGCCGGACCCCGCCGTCTTGACGGAGTTGAACTGGAGGTTGCTCCGGTAGTACGCCGTCGGCGAGGAGTCCCAGAACGTCGTCACGGGCTCGGCCGTGTACGTCTTGGAGCCGACGCCCGCCTGGGTCAGCGTGATCGACTGCTTGTCGAGGCTGAACGGCGCGTCCCACGCCTGCCAGCGGCCGCTCCAGAGGAACTTCCCGTCCGGGGTGATGATGCGGTCCGGGTGGCTGTCCACCGGCAGGATCTCGCCCTGGCCCGGGTGGAAGTACGTGTTGTTGTCACGCACGCCCTCGTTGCGGTACCAGACGACGATGCCCTTGGCGTAGCAGTGCTTCTCCACCCAGCTCGCGGTCGTGAACTGGTAAGCGCCGCAGAGCGAGCGGTCCTGCAGCACCGGCGCGCGGTTCTCGGCCAGGTACCAGTGATGGAACGTGTCCGTGAACTGGCCGCCGGTGACCTTGCGCCAGCCACCGAGATCGAACGCCGACGTGTCGCTCATGGTGTCGTCGGTGGAGCCGAACTTGACGTCGCCGATCGCGATGCCCTCGCCGCCGGCCGCGCCGTCGGTCCAGTAGCGCAGCCGGTAGGCCGTCGTGCCCGCGGGCAGCGTGCCGGTGATGTCCTGCCAGCCGTCCGAGGTGCCCGTGATGCCGTTGCCGAAGTTCTGGCGGTTCGGGCTCTCGGCGGACGACGCGGAGGTCGCCACGTGCTTCCAGGTCTCGCCGACCTTGGCGTCGAGGTAGGCGTAGTCCCAGCCCTCCTCGATGTCGTAGTTGGCCCGCACCGTCACGGGCGTGTCCGAGGCCAGCTGGCCGGACAGGGTACGGACGGCCTTTCGATCGAGGCTGTCGCCCTTGCCCGAGTACAGGTAGTCCTGGTCGGACCCGTCGGTCGGGAACGGCTTCTCCGTGCGCTGGTAGGTCGGCAGGTTGATCGCCGCCGCCTGGTAGTTGTTGCGCATGTCGCGCTCGGCCTGCCCGAGCTTGAACGTGGCCTTGTCGCCGGCGTTCAGCGTCTTGAGGTCGAGCCAGCCGAGGTACTGCTTGGCGTAGGCGTCCATGTGCATCGGCGAGGCCGTCGAGCGTGGCCTTCACGACGCGCGAGACCGGGCCGTTGGCGTCGTCGCCGCCGTCACCGGCCGCCTCGCTGTTGGCGCCGAAGTCCGCCTTGGTGCCGTTGATCGGCGTCCAGTTGGACACCTGCCCGTCCCAGGCGAAGCGGCCCGACGAGAGCTCCTGGTAGAAGTCGGTCAGCGACGGGTTGCCGTACGAGCCGCCGCCCGGCGTGAACAGCATGTCCTTGTAGTGCTGGACGCTGAAGTCCGGCGTCCAAGATCGGCGGCTGCCTGCTTCTCGCCCTCCCACTTCTTCACGAAGCCGGGCAGGGCCTTGGCGTCGCCGCCCCTGGGCCCCTTGGCGCCGGGCGCGGCCTGGGCCACGCCGGTCGCCGCACCCGCGAGCAATGCCGCGCTCGCGAGCACGATCGGGAGATGCCTGCGCATCGTCCCCTGCTTCCACATCGATTTACGCCTCCCGCGCCGGCCCTCCCCGGCGCACATGGCGGAGCACCGTAATGAGGCCAGATGAGAACTCGCTCATCCGCGCAAGTTTCCGGACCACCGAGCGTTGGAGCCCTCGTAGCCCCGCTCTTGGGGTCGCGGGGCGCAAAGTCTGAGCGGTGACGCTCAGTCCGAGCGGGAGTCGGCCGGCCGGCTTATATGGGGCCGCCGCGCCGGCCGGCTACCCGTCGTCTTCGACCATGCCGGCGCCGACGGTGTCGTTCGTGGCCTCGTCGATGAGGATGAACGCGCCGGTCGCGCGGCTGATCGCGTACGGGTCGGCGGCGAGCTCGCCGCCGAGGCGCAGCCGGACGCGCCCGATCGCGTTGAGCTCGAGCTCCTGGGCGGGCCCGCGCTCGAGCGTGGTGACGTCGAGGCGGTCCTCGATGGCGTCGAGCTTGGCCCGCACGGTGCGGGTCGTGTGCTTGAGCAGGTAGCTGCCGCCGGCGCGCGCGGGGGCGTCGCCGAGCCAGGCCAGCGTCGCGGACAGCTCACGGGCGGCCACCGGCGCCTCGGAGGCGCGGGCGATCATGTCGCCGCGGCCGACGTCGAGCTCGTCCTCGAGCACGACGGTCACGCTCGAGGGCGCGGCCGCGTCGCCGACCTCACCGCGCGGGCCGGTCACGCGCGCCACGCGGCTGCGGGCGCCCGACGGCAGGACGACGACCTCGTCGCCCGCGCGCAGCGTGCCGGAGGCCAGACGGCCCGCGTAGTGGCGCTCGCCGTCGTGGCGGATCACGTACTGGACCGGCAGCCGGGCCGGGCCGTCGGCGGCGCCGGCGGCCTCGGGCGCGCCCTCGAGGTGGGCGAGCAGCGGCTCGCCCGCGTACCAGGGCATCGCCTGCGAGCGGTCGACGACGTTGTCGCCGTGGAGCGCGCTGACGGGGATGAACGTCATGTCGCTCAGCCCGGCGCCGGCGGCGAAGTCCAGGAACTCGCGAACGACGGCGTCGAAGCGCTCCTCGGCGTAGCCGACGAGGTCCATCTTGTTCACGCAGACCGTGATCTGCGGCACGCCCAGCAGGCCGGCGAGCGCGGCGTGGCGGCGCGACTGCTCGGTCAGCCCGCGGCGGGCGTCGACGAGGATCACGGCGAGGTCGGCGGTCGAGGCGCCCGTGACCATGTTGCGCGTGTACTGCGCGTGGCCGGGGCAGTCGTGCAGGACGAAGCGCCGCTTCGGCGTCGCGAAGTGGCGGTAGGCGACGTCAATCGTGATGCCCTGCTCGCGCTCGGCGCGCAGGCCGTCGGTGAGGTTGGCCAGGTCCTCGAGGCCGGCCTCCTGGTCGGCCATCAGCGCCTTGGCATCGAACAGCAGCCGGCCGATCAGGGTCGACTTGCCGTCGTCGACGGAGCCCGCGGTCGCGACCCTGAGCATCAGAAGTAGCCCACGCGCTTGCGGTCTTCCATCGCGGCCTCGCTGGTGCGGTCGTCGGCGCGCGTCTCGCCGCGCTCGGTCACGCGCGTGGCGGCGATCTCGGCGACGACGTCCCCGAGCGACGTGGCGCGCGAGCGCACGGCGCCCGTGCAGGTCATGTCGCCGACCGTGCGGTAGCGGACCCACTCGGTGAACGGCTCCTCGCCGTCCATGCGCTCGACGAAGTCGCTGACCGCGTAGAGCATCCCGTCGCGCTCGAACACCTCGCGCTCGTGGGCCACGTAGAGGCCGGGGATCTCGAGCGCCTCGGCGAGGATGTACTCCCAGACGTCGAGCTCGGTCCAGTTGGAGAGCGGGAACACGCGCACGTGCTCGCCGCGGCGCACGCGGCCGTTGTAGAGGTCCCACAGCTCCGGCCGCTGCTTGCGCGGGTCCCACTGGCCGAAGTCGTCGCGGAAGGAGAACACGCGCTCCTTGGCGCGGGCGCGCTCCTCGTCGCGGCGGGCGCCACCGAACGCGGCGTCGAAGCCGTGCTCGGCGATCGCGTCGAGCAGGGTCGTCGTCTGGAGGCGGTTGCGCGAGGCGCGCGGCCCGGTCTCCTCGGTCACGCGGCCCTTGTCGATCGACTCCTGCACGGAGGCGACGATCGCCTCCGGCACGCGCCGGTCGCGGAACTCGATCGCCTCCGGGAAGTTGTGGCCGGTGTCCACGTGCATGACCGCGAACGGCAGCGGCGCGGGCGCGAACGCCTTCTCGGCCAGCGCCAGCAGCACGATCGAGTCCTTGCCGCCGCTGAACAGCACGACCGGCTTCTCGAACTCGGCCGCGACCTCGCGGATGATGTGGATCGCCTCGGCCTCGAGCTGCTCGAGGTGGGGGCTGAGCTGGCCTACACCGCGCATTCGCCCTCGCCGCGCTCGACCTGGAACGGCACGTTCTTGGTCCAGTCGATGAAGTTCTCCATCGTCTCCAGGCCGAACTCGATCGGCATCGCCAGGTCTCGGACGAGGTCCTCGAAGGCGCCCGGGCCGACGCGATCGGCGAAGGCGTTGAACACCTCGCTCTCGTTGTAGCGCTCGGCCTCGTAGAAGCGGATCCAGCGTTCGACGGCCTCCGGCACGCGCTTGGAGGCCAGGCGGACCTTCAGGCGCTTGCCGTAGACGATCTCGCCGCCTTCGTAGTTGCCGCCGATGTGGGCGACGTAGGCGGGGATCGTGTGCTCGCCGACCTTGATCGAGGCGCCGTAGAACCCGATGTTGCCGATGTGGTGCTGGCTGCAGCCGTTCGGGCAGCCGGACATCTT
>DATFQI010000164.1:0-16687 GCA_035264365.1 Solirubrobacteraceae bacterium | reverse complement strand
TCGACGCCGTCGTCGATCAGGCGCCGCGCGACCCCGAGCGTGTCCTCGCCGCCGATCGGGATCAGCGCGTCGACGCCCTGCTCGGCGAGCACCGCCTTGAGCTTCTCGAGCCCGCCGTCCTCCTTGTACGGATTCGTCCTCGAGGTCCCGAGGATGGTCCCGCCGCGATGGAGGATCCCGCGCGTGTTCTCGTAGGTGAGGGGCGCCGAGTCGCCCGACAGGACACCGGCCCAGCCGTAGCGGAAGCCGAGGAACTCGTGGCCGTGCACCTTGATCCCCTTGCGCACGACGGCGCGGATCACCGCGTTGAGGCCAGGGCAGTCGCCGCCGCCCGTCAGGACACCGATCCGTGACATGCCGCGCACCTTAACCACGGGAGCCGCCCTCCCACCGGGAGGGCGGCTCCTCTTTCCCCCCGAGTGGGGGGCCCACTGGTCCGCGCGCTACGCGCGGGCCGGCTCTGGGGCGCCTTCGTGGGAGAGCTTCGGCAGCCAGTGCAGCCGCTTGGGGAGGTACCAGTTGCGCTCGCCGAGGAGCTTCATCGCGGCGGGCAGGAGCACGGCCCTCACGAGCGTCGCGTCGATCAGGATCGCGGCCGCGAGGCCCACGCCCATCATCTTGAACTCGATCGAGCTGAGCGTCGCGAAGATCGCGAACACCGCCACCATCACCATCGCCGCGCTGGTCACGACGCCCGCCGTGGAGCGGATGCCGTGCGCGACCGCGTCGTCGGTGGACTCGCCGCGGTCGACCGCCTCGCGGATCCGGCTGAGGATGAACACGTGGTAGTCCATCGACAGGCCGAACAGGATCACGAAGAGGAACAGCGGGAGCCACGCCGTGATGCCGCCGAGCGACTCGAACCCGAGCAGCTTCTCCCCGTGCCCGTCCTGGAAGACGAGCGTGAGGATGCCGTAGCTCGCGCCGACCGACAGCAGGTTCAGCAGGATCGCCTTGATCGGGACGACGATCGAGCGGAACGTGACGAGCAGCAGCAGGAACGCGAGCCCGAGGACGAACGCGAACACGAACGGCAGGCGCGCGCTCATGGCGTCGTTGAAGTCCTTCGAGCCGGCGGTCAGGCCGGTCACGTCGGTCTGCGTGCCGTCGACCTTGGCGATCGTGGTCGGGATCACGTCGTCGCGCAGCGTGGCGAGCGCCGTCTCCGACTTCAGGTCGGTGCCGTCGCCCTGCATCGGGATCGAGACGACCTCGGTCGACTTGTCCGGGCTGACCTGCGTGGTCACGGGCTCGGCCATCTGCCCCGAGGCCAGCGCGCGCTCGGTCATCGCCTGGATGCCCTGCTGGACCTCCGGCTTGGTGACGTCGTCGGCCTGGACCACCACGACCGCCGGGAGCGGACCGCCGGGGAACGCGGCCTGGATGCGGTCGTAGGTCTGCATCACCGGCAGGTCGTGCGGGATGCCGGCCACGCCGGGGTTGATCGTCTTCATGCCGAGCGCCGGCACCGCAAGGGTGACGAGGATCGCGCCCGAGACGACCACGGAGACGACCGGGTGGGCGAGCACCTTACCGAGGATCCAGCCCCAGACGCGGGACTCGCCGTGGTTGGAGTGGCGGCGCTTGCCGATGATCGGCACGCGCCCCTTCTCGACCTTGTCGCCGAGCTTGGACAGCACGGCGGGCAACACGGTCACCGAGCCCAGCACGGCCACGGCGACGACGAGCATGGTCCCGACGGCCATCGAGGTGAAGACGGCGTTGCCGGCGATCAGCATGCCGGCCATCGCGATCAGCACGGTCACGCCGGAGATCAGCACGGCCTGGCCCGAGGTCGCCGCGGCGAACTCGAGTGCGGCCTCGTTGGAGCGTCCGGCGTCGCGCTCCTCCATCTTGCGCCGGAGATAGAACATCGAGTAGTCGACGCCGACCGCGAGGCCGACGAGCAGCACGACGGACGAAGCGGCGTCGGCCATCGGGACGATCTGGCTGATCGGCGCGAGCAGGCCGAGCGTGCCCATCACGGCGGTGAGGCCGAGCAGCAGCGGCACGCCGGCGGCGATCAGGGCGCCGAAGGCGATCACGAGGATCAGCAGCGTGATCGGGAGCGAGAGCGACTCGGCCCGCTGGAAGTCCTCTTCGAACTGCGCGTTGAGCGCCTTGGCGGCGGACGCGTCGCCGAACTGCTCGATGCGCAGCTCGGGGTGCGCCTTCTGGGCGGCCGAGACGGCGGCGAGCGAGGCGTCGACGTTCTTCTCGGACTCCTCGACGTCACCCGCGACCTTGAAGTTCACGAGCGCGGAGCGCCCGTCCTTGGCGATCTGTCCCTCGTTGCCCTTGGCGAGCGGGGACTCGATCTCGGCTACGTGCTTGGCCGCGCCGAGCTGCGCGACGACGTCCTCGACGCCGGCCTTGAAGGCCGGGTCAGAAGCCTTGGTATCGCCCTTGGCCTGCACGAGCACGGACTCGCTCGCCTCCTTGGGGAACGCGTCGGCCCGCGCCCGGTCGGCCACCTGCGAGGAGCCGTTGCCCTGATCCTCGGGGGCGAGGGTCTTCGTGCCGACCATGCCGCCGATCACGAAGGCGATCGCGACGAAGGCGAGCCATCCGAAGACAGCGGTCTTGCGGTGCTGCGCAGACCAGCGTCCGGCGCGAGCCGCGAGGTTTGAGTGGGGCACTTTGCCTGCCTTCCGGTCCTGGGGGGTCACGGAAGCAAGCGTGCCGCGAGCACGGAGTCGCGGCAGTCGTGAAGCCCGGCGTCCTCAGGTGCGGGGTTCCTCACCCCGCACCTGGGGCTGCCGTCCTGCGGCGAGCTCCGTCTAGAAGACGAAGATCGCGAGCAGGATGATGATGATGATCAGTGTGCCCAGTCCGATGTACATAGCGCCCACGTACCCGGCGGGGTGCGTTGGCACGCGGGCGCTATGAGAGCGACCTGAGATCGCCTAGGGCCGATCGCCCTCGTTGCGGTCCTCGACGCGCGAGTCGCGGCGGTTCGGGGCGCGGCGCGCGACGACTTCGCAGGAGTTGTCCTCCAGCACGTCCTTGAAGTCGCCGCCGCCGGCCAGAGACGCCTGCCAGAATCGGGCATGGGCCCTGCCTCCTGACTGATCGGTTGACGCCCTGGGAACACGCGGCGACACGCACAAGTTGCGCGGTCGCCGCCACACGTTCCCCGGTCCGGGGGCGGGGCCTATACTGCGAGTCGCTCGGGGGCGTAGCTCAGTCGGTTAGAGCGCCGGCCTGTCACGCCGGAGGTCGCGGGTTCGAGTCCCGTCGCTCCCGTAGCGCCGTGAAGCGGCTGCCAGTTGAGGAGTCCAGAGCATGCGGGTCGCAGTCGTCGGAGCAACCGGACGCATCGGGCGCCTCACCGTCGAGGCGCTGGAGCGCAGGGGCCACGAGACCGTCGGGATCAGCCGGAGCCAGGGTGTCGACGTGTACACGGGTGACGGGCTCGAGACGGCACTCGCGGGCGTCGATGCCGTGGTGGATGCGAGCAGCTGCTCGGCGACCGACCGCGACGAGGCGGTCGAGTTCTTCAGCCGGTCGACCCGCAACCTGCTCGAGGCCGAGCGGGCGGCCGGGGTCCAGCACCATGTGCTGCTGTCGATCATCGGCCTCACGAGGGTCACCGGTAACGCGCATTACGCCGGCAAGCGGGCGCAGGAGGAGGTCCTCGAGCGAGGACCGGTGCCGTGGAGCATCGTCCCGGCGACGCATTTTCACGACTTCGCCGAGATGGTCACGACCTGGACCGAGCGGGACGGCAGCGCGACGATCGCACCCCTGCTCATACAGCCGGTCGCGCCCGCCGACGTCGCCGACGTCCTCGCCGAGGTCGCGACCGGACCGCCGCAGGGCCGCTGCCCGGACCTTGCAGGGCCTGAGCCGCAGGACCTGGTCGATCTCGCGCGGCGGACCCGCGCCGCCCGCGGCACCCCGATCCGGCTCGTACCCACGTGGTCGGGCGTCTTCGGCGTCGACATGGCCGGCGACGTGCTGCTGCCCGAGCTGGACGCGCGCATCGCTCGCACGACGTTCGACGACTGGCTCGCCGGCGAGACCCGCTCGCGATGATCACGGTCCACGGGCGGTTCTCGGAGCGGACGCTGCTCCCCTAGTCTTGACGTCACGATGACCGCGGTCCGCGTGCCCGGGTTCCTAGGTCGGAACAGCGAGCGCGCAGTGCTCGACCGGCTGATCGCGAACGTGCGCGGTGGCCAGAGCGCCGTCCTGGTCATCCACGGCGAAGCGGGCATCGGCAAGACGGCGCTGTTGCACTACGCCCGTCGTCAAGCCTCTGGGCTCCGTGTCGAGCACGTCACGGGAGTGGAGGCGGAGATGGAGCTGGCGTACGCGGGGATCCACCAGCTCTGCGCGCCGATGCTCCCGCGGCTCGATGCGCTTCCGCAGCCGCAGCAGGACGGTCTGCGCGTGGCGCTGGGCCTCGCCTCCGGGCAGGTCCCGGAGCGGTTCCTGGTCGGATTGGCCGTGCTCGGGCTGCTGTCCGCCGAGGCTGAGAAGCGGCCGCTGCTCTGCCTCGTGGACGACGCCCAATGGCTGGACGCCGCCTCGGGCCTGATCCTCGGTTTCGTCGCACGCCGGCTGCTGGCGGAATCCGTCGGGATCGTGGTCGCCGTCCGCGAGCCACGTGCCCGGCACGACTTCGACGGTCTTCCCGAGTTGCCGCTGCGCGGGCTCACCGCGAAGGATGCGCGCGCGCTGCATATGAGAGCGGTCCCGGGTCCGCTCGACGACCGCATCCGCGACCGCATCGTCGCCGAGACTCGCGGCAACCCGCTCGCTCTGGTCGATCTGCCGGGGAGCATCAGTGCCGTGGAGCCGGCAGCCGGCTTCGACCTTCTCGCCCCGCCGGACCTCCCGCGTCATCTCGAGGACCACTACCTCGAGCGCGTCAATGAGCTGCCCGAGCCGACGCGGCGACTGCTGCTCCTGGCCGCCGCCGAGCCGATAGGCGACCCGGCGCTCGTCTGGCGCGCGGCTCAGAGGCTCGGCATCGAGAGGAACGCGCTCGGTCCGGCAGAGGACGCGCGGCTGGTCGAGATCGGAGCCCGCGTCCGCTTCCGGCATCCCCTGGTGCGGTCCGCGACGTACCGGGCGGCTGCCGCTTCCGAGCGGCGAGCTGTACACGGGGCGTTGGCGGCGGTGACCGATCCGGATACCGAGCCCGATCGCCGCGCCTGGCATCGAGCTCACGCGGCCGTGGCTGTCGACGAGGCGGTGGCCGGCGAGCTGGAGCGTTCGGCCCACCGGGCGCAGGCGCGCGGGGGCGTTGCGGCGGCTGCGGCCTTCCTGGCGCGTGCGGTCGAGTTGACGCCGGATCCGGTGGAGCGGGGCAGGCGGGCGCTGGCTGCCGCGCAGGCGAAGTTCGATGCCGCGGCATCGGACGCGGCGCTCGAGCTGCTGGCGGCGGCCCAGCTTGCTCCGCTCGACGAGCTTCAACGGGCCCGCCTGGAGCGCTTGCGCGCGGAGATCGCGTTCAGCCGCACCCGTGGCAGGAACGCGCCTGCGCTGTTGCTCGATGCCGCTCGCCGCCTCGAGCCGCTCGACGCCGCGATGGCTCGGGAGACCCATCTGGAGGCGCTCGCGGCATCGATGTTCGCAGGTCGCCTCGGCGGCACGCCCAGCATCCGCGAGGCTGCCGAGGCCGCCCTCGTCGCGCCGGCGGCGCCGCAGCCGCCGCGCGCCATCGACCAGCTCCTCGACGGCTTGGCGACGAGGTTCACCGAGGGCTACGCGGCCGGTGTGCCACCGCTCCGGACAGCGCTGGACGCGTTTCGGCGCGTGAACGAGCTGACCGCACGCGACGTGCGCTGGCTCTGGCTCGCGTGTCGCCTCGCGCAGGATCTCTGGGACGACGAGCTCTGGTACGTGCTCGCGACGAGCGGGGTGCGCGCCGCGCGGGAGACGGGCGCGCTCAGCGTGCTTCCGATCGCGCTCACGTATCGCGCCGCCCTCCATGTCCACGGGGGAGCGTTCGTCCCCGCCACGGCCCTGATCGAGGAGGTCGACGCCATCACGGACGCGATCGGCGTGGCACCCGTGAAGTACGGCGCGTTGATGCTGGCCGCGTGGAGGGGCGACGAAGCCGAAGGGCTCGAGCTGATCGATGAGTTGACGGTCGGCGTAAGGGAGCGAGGCGAGGGCATGGCGCTGGGCATCAACGAGTGGGCGGTCGCCCTGCTGTACAACGCCAACGGCCGCTACGCCGAGGCGCTCGCTGCCGCCCAGCGAGGCTGCGAGCACGACGACGTGGGACTCTTCGCATGGTCCCTCGTCGAGCTGATCGAGGCAGGCGCCCGCTGCGGCGCGACGGACGCGAGCTCCGCCGCGCTCGACCGCCTGAGCGCGCGCACGCGAGCCAGCGGCACGGAGTGGGCGCTCGGCATCGAGGCCTGCTCGCGCGCTCTGCTCAGCGACAAGCGGGAGGCGGAGCCGCTCTACGGCGAGGCGGTCGAGCGGCTCGAGCGCAGCCGCGGCGTGATCCACGCGACGCGCGCCCGGCTCCTATACGGCGAATGGCTGCGTCGCGAGAACCGTCGGGTCGACGCCCGCGAGCAGCTTCGGATCGCCCACGACCGCTTCAGCCGGATCGGGGCCAAGGCCTTCGCCGAGCGCGCTCGCGGCGAGCTGCTGGCCACCGGCGAGACAGTACGCAAGCGGCAGCTCGACACCCGTGACGAGCTGACGCCTCAGGAGAAGCAGATCGCGCTGCTTGCCCGCGAGGGACTGTCGAACCCGGACATCGGTGCGCGGCTGTTCCTGAGCCCGCGAACCGTCGAGTTCCATCTTCGGAAGGTGTACACCAAGCTCAAGATCCGGTCTCGCCACGAGCTGTCGAGCGCGTTGGGGGACCATGAGTCTGAGCTTGCACGGGCCTGACGTCACGATCGGAGCGAGGCAACCTGCTCCTCGAAGCGAGCCATCGCCTCCCAGTACAGGTAGGGGCCCCAGCTCACCCGGGCCACGCCCAGCGCCGCCAGCTCGGCGAGCGACGGCGACTGCGCCCCGCGGATGACGTTCACCGGGCCGCGGATCCCGGACATGAAGCTCCGCAGGGCTTCGGCCTCCGACAGGACGATCGGGTAGACGCAGTCGGCGCCGGCCTCCAGGTACGCAGTCGCGCGTCGCAGCGCTTCGGGGACGAGCTCCTGCTGGGTCTCGGGTCCGGCGCCGGCGAGGTAGGGGCCGAGGAAGACGTCCACCCGGGCGTTGATCACGAGCCCGTGCCCGTCCTCCGACGCGGCCTCGCGAACCGCCCTGAGCCAGTCCGCATGCCGACCGGGATCGCGGAGGCCGCCGGTGGCGTGGTCGGTGTCCTCGAGATTGCATCCGGCGGCTCCGGCGCTGCGCAGCGCGGCCACCAACTCGGCCGGCTCCATGCCGTAGCCAGCCTCCGCATCGACCGTCACGGGCACATCGACGCTGCCGGCGATCCGGGCGACCGCGGCGAACATCTCATCGGCGGGTGCGGCTTCGTGGTCCTCATGGCCGAGCACGCCGGCCACACCCCAGCTGGTGGTCGCGACCACGGGAAAGCCGGCGGCGACGACGGCTCTCGCCGTGGCCACGTCCCAAGCGTTCGGGAGCAGTAGCGGGGTGCCGGGACGGTGCAGCGACAGCAGCAGCTCGCACCGGCTCTGGAGGTCGGCTGCCTGTGAGGAGGTGATGACGGGAGCATACGCCTGAAGCGCACACGCGCCCGCACCGGCATGCACGCTTCCTTGCCCGCCTGCCCCGGTGGCCGGATCATCGCGCTACACCGCGAGAAGGAGCCATGCATGACGGTCTTCGCAGCCGATTATCCATTCCTCGACGTCCTCTGGACGATGATCATCTTCTTTTGCTGGGTCGCGTGGATCTGGCTGTTGATCGTCATCTTCGGCGACCTGTTCCGGCGCGACATCTCCGGCTGGGGCAAGGCCGCGTGGGTCGTCTTCCTGATCGTGCTCCCGTTCCTCGGGACGCTGATCTACCTGATCGCCGAGGGCAAGCAGATGACCGAGCGCCGCATCCGCGACGTCCAGGTCTCGCAGGCCAACTTCGACGACTACGTCCGCACGGTCGCCGCCGACGGCGGCTCGGCGGGCGAGATCGAGCGCGCCAAGGCGCTGCTCGACAGCGGCGCGATCACGCAGCCCGAGTTCGAGCAGCTGAAGGCGAAGGCGCTCTCCTAGCCCTCGCGTCCGCCGGCGCCTCGGATAGGCGCCGGCGGCGCCGGGTACGTTGTAGGCCGAGGGTCACAGGGGGACCCTCGCCAGCGACAAGAGGAGGAGCCACATGCGGCCCAAGCGCCGTCAGGTACTCCCGGTCCTCGCGCTCGCGGCCGTCATGACAGGGGCCGCGCCCGCCCTGGGCGCCGACGGCACGCGCGTGTGGATGACGACCGGGGACAAGCAGAACCTGCTCTCCGAGCAGAGCGACGCGTCGCTCGGCGCACCCGCCGAGGGCGTGCCGACGATCACGGTCGACCCGTCCCAGCGCTTCCAGCGGATCGACGGCTTCGGCGCCTCGATCACCGACTCGTCGGCGCACCTGCTGGCCGGGTCCAAGCAGCGCGACGCGATCATGCGCGACCTGTTCAGCACCGAGGACGGGATCGGCCTGAGCTACCTGCGCCAGCCGATCGGCGCCAGCGACTTCGTCAAGGGCAAGCACTACACCTACGACGACATGCCGAAGGGCAAGACCGACTTCGGCATGGATCGGTTCTCCGTCGCCCACGACGAGAAGCAGATCCTGCCGCTGCTGCGGCAGGCACTGCGCCACAACCGCGACCTGAAGGTCATGGGCACGCCGTGGAGCCCGCCCGCGTGGATGAAGGACCCCGAGTCGCTCGTCGGCGGCCGCTTCATCGACGACGAGCGCTACTACGACGCCTACACGCGCTACTTCGTCAAGTTCGTGCAGGCCTACCGGCGCGCAGGTGTGCCGATCGACGCCGTGACGCTGCAGAACGAGCCGCAGAACCGCTTCCCGTTCGAGTATCCGGGGATGGACTTCCGCGACCCGGAGGAGGCGCGGCTGATCAAGTCCGTCGGCCCCGCGTTCCAGAAGGCGGGCATCGACACCAAGATCCTCGGCTACGACCACAACTGGTCGCTGCACCCGAATGACGTCGGGCTGCCGGGCGCGAACCCGCAGTACGCGAAGGCGCTGCTCGACGACCCGGAGGCAAAGCGCTGGCTGGCCGGCACCGCCTACCACTGCTACTCGGGCGACCCGAGCGCGCAGTCGGAGCTCAAGGCCGCCCACCCCGACCGCGACATCTACTTCACGGAGTGCTCGGGCATCGAGTCCGGCGACCCGGCGACGACGTTCCCGGACACGCTGCACTGGCACTCGCGCTTCCTGACGATCGGCGCCACCCGCAACTGGGCGCGCAACGTGATCACGTGGAACCTCGCCCTGGACCCGGACAACGGGCCCCACAACGGCGGCTGCGACACCTGCACCGGCGTCGTGACGATCGACCCGGCGACCGGCAAGGCGACCCGCGAGGCCGACTACTACGTGCTCGGCCACGTGACGAAGTTCGTCGAGAAGGGCGCCGTGCGGATCGGCTCGACCGTCGAGGGCAACATCTGGAACGTCGCCTTCCGCAATCCGGACGGCTCCACGGTGGTGCTCGTCAACAACGACGACTGGGGCACCGGCTCCCAGCGCTTCAACCTGAAGCTGGGCTCGAAGGCGCTGTCCTACGACCTCCCGGCCGGGGCGGTCGCCACGTTCGTCATCGACTAGCGAATCACGATGTTCCCGCCTCCCCGCCGGTGCGGGGAGGCGGGACTCCGCGGTCAGCCGGTCAGCGCCGCGCAGGCCTTTGCGATCTGCGCCTCGCTGCGGTCCTTGGGCTCGAGGAGCACCTCCTCGGTCTCGGGGTCGATCTTCAGCGCGCCGGCGAAGAAGAACGGGACCTGGCCGGAGATCAGCAGCACCACGCTCCCGTCCGGCTGGACCCGGGCGACGTCGGCGCCGACGTCGCGGAGCCGGAACGTGCGGCCGTCCGCGGTCAATGTGATCCCGACGTTGATCGTGTTCACGGTCGCGACCGGGCTGCCGCCGGCGAACGTGCGCAGCGTGACGTGGCCGCGGGCCGTGCCGGTCACCGCGACCCCGCACGCCTCCGACAGCTCCTCGTCGACGAACGACTCGTCGATCGTGATGCGCTCGAACACGGGCTTCGCGCCGGACCCCGCCGTCGGCACCGCCAGCGCGGCCAAGAGCAGCACCCCGATCACGGCCACCGTCACTCGTCCAGTCGACATCGTGACTCCCTCCGCTCGTGCCGGCGGCCCCGCCCGACCGGCGGTTATGCGTCCGGTCCAGCTCTACAGGACGGCGCGCCGCCGGGCACCCGCCGAACGGTCAGCCTTCGCGCCCGCCGACCCCGTTGAGGGCGTCGACGACCCGGTAGAGATCGCCGTGGCGCGGGAAGTTGACGGCGACGAGGTTCGGCATGTGGTCGCGCACCCGCTCGCACTCGCGCAGGCGGGCGAGCAGCGGCCCGTAGGCGTTGACGGCGTCGGCGTCCGACGGCCGCGGGAGCGGGTCCGTGGTCACCCAGTGGTTGACGAGGAACAGCGGCGCGTCCGCCGGCCCGCGATTGGGCTCGCACGTGGTGGCGAGGTTCGCCGCGTCGAGCAGCGGCTCCGCGCGCGGGAACGAGAACGGCGTCTCTTGCAGGAGCGCCTCATAGGCGGGCTGGTACCAGGGCGCGGCGCCGCCCTCGTTCTCGGCGAGCAGCAGGAGCCGGCGCCCCGAGTCGACCATCCGTCGCAGCGTCGGCCACGGTGAGCCGGACGGCGGCGGGGTGAACGCGTACCGCTCGAGCCCGGCGTCGCGGATGGCCCCGACCCAGTCCTGCGGTGTCACGTAGTCCTGGTTGACGACCACCACGACCTCGCCGGGGTTGGCGGCGAGGAAGTCGTGCAGGTCCTCCAGCACGGAGCCGAGCTCGGTGCCGCCGAGCTCGCAGAACGTGTGGCAGAGGTACATGCCGCGCTCGCCCTCGCCGGAGAATCCCGCCTGGCCGCGGAGCCGCAACGCCGCCTCGATCGCCTCCGGGCTCACGCCGTCCTCCTTCGCGCGGTCGATCAGCTCGATCCGGGTGGCGTCGGTGCGCAGGCGGCCGTTGGGCAGCTTGTCCGCGTAGTGCGTGTCGATCAGCAGGCCGCGGATGCCGTCCGAGAGCTGCTGGGCGATCGGGCCGTCCACGAGCGCGGCGTACCAGCCCGGCAGCGGCGCGGACATCGAGTTGTGCGTGGCCGGCAGCGCGACCTCCGTGAGCGGGCGGGCGCACAGCTCGGCATGACCGTTGCACGCCACCGCCGGCGGTGCCGGCGTCGTGGCCGCGCCCGAGCCGGCGAAGACCGCGACCGCGCCGCCGACGATCACGGTCGCGACGGCGGCGGCGATCAGCGGGCGGCGGCGCCGCGGCTCGCGCGCCCGCGGCGCTGCGGCGGGTCGCGGCCGGTAGACCATCCGCAGCAGCTCGCTCGTCCCGGCGGCGATCAGGAGCACGCCCGCGGCGCTCAGCGCGAACGCGAGCACCGCGTCCGGCGCGAGCAGGAGCGCCAGGCCGGCGACCACCAACGCGCCCGCACGCAGGATCCGCAGCGCCGGCCGCGTGGGCTCGGTCAGCACGGCGCGCCGGGCGCCGCGGACCAGCGCTCCGGCGTCGAGCGGCCGCAGCAGCGAGGCCGCCGCAGCCGCGACCACCGCGCCGGACGCGGCGAGGATCCAGGCCGAGGCCCGCACGTCGGAGAGGAACGCGTCCCACACCGCCGCCGCGGCGTCGCGCTCCTCCGCGCCGCGGACGGACCCGATCGCCGCGCCGCGTCCGAGCGCGTACACGAGCACGAGCACCAGACCGGCTGCCGCCACGGCGACGCCGAGCGCGACGGTCGTGGCCCGGCGGTCGCGAGAGACCGCGAGCGCCCCGGCGGCGAACGCGATGGCCGCCACGAGCAGCAGCCACGCCAGCAGGCGGATGCGGTCGGCCGTCCGCACGAGATCCGCGCTCAGCAGCCCGGTGTCGCGCGTGAGCAGACTGACGTCCTCGGCACGCCGGACCTCGTCGGCCAGCTCCGGACGCACGGCCTGCAGCGCGCCCGCCAGCACCACGCCGACGTCGCGCAGGGTCAGCGTGAGCGTGTCCTCGTCGCGGTCGAACAGCGTGCGTAGCCGGCGGACGGCCGGATCCTCCAGCGCCTCCGCCGAGCGGTTTGCGAACTGGGCGGAGTCCACCACGGCGTGGCGCGCGTAGCCCGCCACGAGCGCGAGCACGGCAGAGAGCGCGGCCAGCGCCACGAGGGATCGCTCGAGGAGGTTGCTGCGCGAGGCCGTGCCCCGAGGCTAACCGGCGACCGCGAAACCCGCCACCGCTAGTCGGCGACGACGTAGGTGTCGGCCCAGCGGTCTCCGAGCCGCTGCCGGAAGGGCGAGGTCATCATCCCGATGAAGGCGATGACGTAGAAGTACTCGACGATCAGCGGGATGGTGCGCTTCACGAGCGCGCCCGTCGAGGGCACGTCGCCGTTGCGGTCGACGACGCGGATGCCGGCCAGCCGCTTGCCGGGCGTGTGGCCGTGGCGGCGCTGCGTCAGCACGTAGTAGGCGACCTGGCCGACCGTGAACCCGAGCACGGCCACGACGACGAACGCCACGTCGCTCGCGTCGCCCTCGGGGAGCAGGCCGCCGACGAGCACGAGGAGGATCAGGAACAGCACGACGAACACGGTGCTGTCCAGCCAGTGGGCCAGGTAGCGCCGCCCCGAGACGCGCGTGTTGCCGGTGTGCGGCTGCCACTGCTCAGCCATCTCGCACAGTCGACCACCTCGGGCGCGCGGACGCGCCGGTCGGAGGGCGGCTCGCGCTCGGGTCGCACATCGGAGAAGATTGCAGGCAACGACGTTCCCTGGAGGAGGGAGACCTCATGAGCGACCGCGGACTGCTGCTCCTGCAAGGCGGGAGGGTGATCGCCGCCGACGGCGAGTACGACGCCGACGTCCTGATCGAGGGCGAGAAGATCTCGGCGGTGGGCGCCATCGATGCGCCCGGAGCCACCGCCGTCGACGTGTCCGGCTGCCTGCTGATGCCGGGCCTGATCGACAACCACACGCACCTGTCGATGCCGTTCATGGGGATGATGTCCTCCGACGACTACGACACGGGCACGCGGGCCGCCGCGGCCGGCGGCGTGACCTGCCTCGTCGACTTCTCGATCCAGCGCGAGCCGGACAATCTGCGCTCCGCGCTGGCCGAGTGGCAGGGCCGTGCCGAGGGCGCCGCGCACGTCGACTACGGCTTCCACATGGCGATCACCAACGCCAGCGAGTCCGCGCTCGACGAGATGGAGCTGATGACCGAGGAGGGCGTCTGCTCCTTCAAGCTGTTCATGGCCTACAAGGGCGAGCTGATGGTCCGCGACGACGAGCTCGCGGCGGCGATGGAGCGCGCCCGCGACCTCGGCGGGCTGATCATGGTCCACGCCGAGAACGGCGACGTCGTCGACCTGCTCGTCAAGCGCGCGCTCGCGCGCGGCGACACGTCGGCGATCAACCACGCGCTCACGCGCCCGGAGTTCGTCGAGGCGGAGGCGACCGGCCGCGCGGCGAAGCTGGCGCAGTACACCGGCGCCTCGCTGTTCGTCGTGCACGTGACCTGCGCGGCCGCCGCGGCGGAGATCGAGGCGGCCCAGCAGCGCGGCGCGCACGTGAGCGCCGAGACCTGCACGCAGTACCTGGTCAACACGATCGACGACCTGCGCCGCGACGGCGTCGAGGGCGCGCGCTACATCTGCTCGCCGCCGCTGCGCGACGCCTCCAACCACGAGCCGCTGTGGGACTACGTCCGCCGCGGCGTGCTCGAGAGCGTCTCGACCGACCACTGCCCGTTCAACTACGAGCAGAAGTCGCGCGGGCTGGAGAACTTCAGCCTCGTGCCGAACGGGCTGCCGGTGATCCAGCACCGGCTCGCGAAGCTCTGGGACGAGGGCGTCGTGACCGGCCGGATCACGCCGAGCCAGCTCGTGGACCGCACGAGCACGACGATCGCGCGCCGCTTCGGCCTGCACGACAAGGGGTCGATCTCGCCCGGCAAGGACGCGGACATCTGCGTCTTCGACCCGGCGGCCGCGCGCGCCTACGGCGTCGACAACTCGTTCATGAACGTCGACTACGACCTCTACGAGGGCGAGACGGCGAGCGGCAGCGTGCGCCACACGTTCTGCCGCGGCGAGCTCGTCTACGACCGCGGCGAGATCCGCACGCAGCCGGGCCACGGCCGCTTCGTCCGCCGGAGCGGGGCGCGCGCGGCGGTGGCGGCATGAACCTGGTCGTCGACGCGGACCGGGTCCTGGCGGACCTGAACGAGCTGCACGAGCGCCACGGCGGGCCCGACGGCGCCCGCCGGCTGGCCTGGAGCGAGGACTGGCTGGCGGCGCGCGAGTGGTTGCAGGGCAAGCTCGCCGAGCTCGACAGGGTGACCGTGGATCGCGACGAGGCCGGCAACATCTGGGCCGAGCTGCCGGGGGCGAACGACGACGGCGGCTTCGTGATCGTCGGCTCGCACATCGACGCGGTGCCGTCGGGCGGCTGGCTCGACGGCTGCCTCGGCCTGCTGGCCGCCCTTGGCGTGCTGCGCGCGGTGGCGGCCTCAGGCGAGCCGCCCCCTGTGACCGTTCGGCTCGTCGACTGGGCCGACGAGGAGGGCGCCCGCTTCGGGCGCAGCCTGCTCGGCTCCTCGGCGGCGGCCGGCACGCTCGACCCTGACGACGTGCGCGACCTTCGCGACGCGAAGGGCACTCGGCTACAGGATGCGCTGGCGGCCTGCGACGTCGACCTCGACGGCGCCGGCGCCGCGCAATCGCGGCTCGAGGGCGCGCTCGCCTATCTCGAGCTGCACATCGAGCAGGGCCCGGTGCTGCTCGACAGCGGCCGGCTCGCCTCGGCGGTCTCGGGCACGTTCGGCGACGAGCGCTACCTGATCACGTTCAAGGGCCAGTCCGCCCACGCGGGCTCGACGCCGATGCGGCTGCGCAAGGACTCGCTCGCCGCGGCGGCGACGGCCGCGCTCGAGATCCGCGAGGTCGGCATCCGCCACGACGGCGTCTGCACCGTGGGCGCGATGACCGCCGACCCCGGCGTGATCACCGCGATCGCGGGCTCGACCGAGATGATGCTCGACCTGCGCCACCTGGAGGCGGACACGCTCGCGGCGATGCTCGAGGAGAACCTCGACGCGTGCCGTCGCGCCGCGGAGAAGTTCGACTGCGAGGTGACCCACCGGCGCGTGTTCGGCGCCACGCCGACGCCGTTCCACCCGAAGCTCGTGCAGCTCGCCCGCGAGGCGGTCGACGCCGCCGGCGGCGGCGACGGCGACCCGATCCCGTCCGGCCCGCTGCACGACGCGACCGAGATCGGCAGGCTCGTCCCGACCGTGATGATCTTCTCCCAGTCCGACCCGCCGCTCTCGCACACGGCGATCGAGGACTCGCCCGAGGAGGCGCTGCGCGTCGCGATCGAGGCCTACGGGCGCACGGTCGGCGGAGCGCTTGACGCGGTCGCCAACGGCGAGCTGCAGGAGGCGCGCGCATGAGCCCGCTGGACTTCGGCGTCGTGCTGCAGACCGACCCGCCCGCGCAGCGCGTGATCGACCTCGCCAAGCGCGCGGAGGCCTACGGCTTCTCGCATGCGTGGACGTTCGACTCCCACCTGCTGTGGGAGGAGCCGTTCGTCATCTACTCGCGGATCCTCAACGAGACGCACCGGCTGCTCGTGGGGCCGATGGTCACCAATCCGGCCACGCGCGACTGGACCGTCACGGCGTCCCTGTTCGCGACGCTCAACGAGATGTACGGCAACCGCACGGTGTGCGGCATCGGCCGCGGCGACTCCGCGGTGCGCGTGATCAACGGCAAGCCGGTCCGGCTGGCCGAGCTGCGGGAGGCGATCGGCGTCATCCGCGGGCTCGCCAACGGCCGGCAGGTCGACTACAAGGGCTCTTCGCTGCGGCTCGCCTGGAACCCGCACAGCCGGCTCGACGTGTGGGTCGCCGCCTACGGCCCGAAGGCGCTCGCCCTCGCCGGGGAGACCGGCGACGGCTTCATCCTCCAGCTCGCCGATCCCGCGATCGCCGAATGGTCGATCGCGGCCGTCCGCCGGGCCGCGGAGGAGGCCGGCCGCGACCCGGGCGCGGTCAAGATCTGCATCGCCGCGCCCGCCTACGTGACCGACGGCGGGGAGGCGGGACTCGCGCACGCGCGCGAGCAATGCCGGTGGTTCGGCGGCATGGTCGGCAACCACGTCGCCGACATCGTGGCCCGCTACGGCGAGAACGGCGGCGGCGTGCCGGCGGCGCTCACGGACTACATCAAGGGCCGGGAGGGCTACGACTACAACGAGCACGGCCGGGCGGGGAACACCCACACCCAGTTCGTCCCCGACTCGATCGTCGACCGCTTCTGCATCGTCGGCCCGCCCGAGGAGCACGTGCGCAAGCTGCACGAGCTCGCCGGTCTCGGCGCGGACCAGTTCGCGCTCTACCTGCAGCACGACGCGAAGGACGCGACGCTCGCGCGCTACGGCGAGCTCGTGATCCCCGAGGTCAACCGGCGCGAGGCCGCGAAGACCTAGCCGCCGGCCAAGAGCCGGGCGGCGTCGCGGCCCGAGCCGAGCAGCGAGAAGTCACCGCGGTCGCGGAT
>DATFQI010000163.1:0-12897 GCA_035264365.1 Solirubrobacteraceae bacterium | reverse complement strand
CGCGAGCTTCCCGGGCAGCGTGCGGCGCGAGGCCCACAGCTCACCGAAGCCGACGCCCGCGAGCAGGATCAGCGGCAGCAGCGGGTGCAGCACGAGCCACGCGAACTTCTCGCCGGCCCACGAGTAGACGACCAGCGACACGACGAACGCCCAGACGAGGAACAGCCGCAGCAGCGTCGGGCGCCGGAACGCCGCGACCGCTCCGACGATCCCGAGCGCGATCACCGGCCACTCGTGGCCGAACAGCACGACCGAGTAGAAGACCGGCGACTCGCCGCCGCGGCCGACGTCGTGCTGGCCGAGCCAGTAGTCGAGCCCCGTCCAGAGCCCGTAGATCCCGCTCGGATGCGTGAAGAACGTCGTGAAGGCGAGCGTGTAGACGCCGAGGAACGCCGCCAGGCCCCACGCGTACGGCTCCCAGCCGGGCTCGAGCAGCCGGCGCACGACCGGCGCCTCGCGCAGCGAGCCGGCGCGCCGCCACTGGACGGCGATCGCGATCAGGAAGAACGAGCCCGTCACGAAGATCGTGATGTAGGTCGACTCCTTGGTGGCGAAGCTGGCTGCCAGCAGCGCCCCGAAGGCGGCCGGGTGCCAGCTCCGCGGCGCGTCGAAGAAGCGGAAGGCCACGACGAGCATCGCCAGCGTGATCGCGGCGATGTAGATGTCCTCGCGCGCGAAGCGCGAGAAGTACAGGTACGACGGGCCGATCGCCAGCAGCACGGCGGCCGCGTAGGCGGCGATCCGCCCGAGCTGCCTGCGCAGCGGGTAGAGCAGCGCGACCATCGAGGTCCCCATCAGCGCCGGAGCGAGCCGGGCCGTCAAGTCCGAGGCGCCGAACAGCGTGTACATGGCCGCCGTCAGGTAGAAGCGCAGCGGGCCGTGCAGCAGCGGGTCGTACTTGTAGTCGCCGTCGGTCTGCAGCACCCAGGAGAAGTAGGCGTCCTGGCTCTCATCGTGGTGGAACGGCCGCGCGCCGAGGTCGTAGAGCCGCAGCCCGAGCGCGACGGCGACGAGCACGCCCCAGGCGATCAGCTCACCCCGCGGGCGTCGCGGGCGTCGCGGTCGCGAGCTCGCGGCGACGGCGGCGGGGCGTTCGGCGAGCTCGGCTTGACTAGGCACGGGCGGTGCGCAGCCTGCCGAGGCCGCCGTAGCGCGTCACGAGCAGCACTAGGCCGGCGAGCGTGATCGGGACGACGATGACGAAGCGCAGCATCACGATGTAGGCGACCGCCTGGGCGCTGGTGGCGCCGAGCGCCTTGATCCCGATGATCGCGGCGGCATCCTGCGTCCCGGCGTAGGCGGGGCCCGAGGGGATCATCGCGAAGATGGAGGCCAGCGCCACGATGTAGAGCCCCTCGATCGGGGTCATGCCGAAGCCGACGCCGGCCGCCGACGCCATCCACACGCCGGCCTCGAGCGCCCACACGATCATCGTGAGCCCCAGCAGCCGCAGGCCGTGGTGGGCGCGGCGCAGCCCGAGCGTCGCCGAGGCGATCGGCGCGAGGAACCCCATCACCTTCTCGTTGCGGCGCACCAGCAGGTAGGCGAGGGCCGCGCCGGCCGCGACCGCGGCGGCGGCCAGCAGCACGTACTCGACCTTGTCGGCCCCGACCTCCCCGAGCAGGCCGTAGCCGACGATCACGAACACCACGACCAGGAGCCCGACGTCCAGCAGCCGCTCGGCGAGCAGCGTGCCGACGACGCTGCGCATCAGCATCCCCGCGCGCGGCGCCATCAGGACGACCCGGATCGCGTCGCCCGCGCGGGCGGGGAGCAGGTTGTTGCCCATGTAGCCGATGACGTTGAGCTCCTGCGTGACGCGGCGCGGCGGGGTGCCGCCCTCGTCCACCAGCAGCCGCTGCCAGCGCTCGCCGCGCACGAGCGTCGCGACTGCATAGAGCATCACCGCGCCGGCCACGGCGAGCCACTCGCCGGCGTCCTGCGGCAGCCGCGGCGCGGGCTGCCGGACGGCCCAGTAGACGACCCCGGCGAGCGCGAGCACGGACACGGCGGCGCCGATCCACGACGCGCGCACGTTGCGGCGCGGGGCGGACTCGGCTGGGGAGGCGGGCTCCGGCGCCGGCGGCGGCACGGGTCGCCGCGGCGATGCGGGGGCGGGCGTCTCGATGGCGCACAATGATGGCGGACGGCACCGGCGTCACACTCATCTTCGATGGCTGTCGCACGCGCACTCGCCCTGCCCGGCGAGCACCAGGCTTGGGAGCCGGTCGGCTTCGCCCCCGGCGAGCCGATCGGCGACGTCGCGCTGGCATACGGCGCGCCCGCGCTCGAGCTCGCGATCGAGGGCCTCCAGGACGAGGCGCCGGACGGGCTCCCGCTGCTGCAGGCGGCGCCCGGCCCGCCCGCCGGGCACGGCGCGCACCCGAACGGCGCGCTCGTGATCGACCACGTCGTCGCGCTCACCGACGACATGGACCGGACGCTTGCGGCGCTCGGCGAGGCCGGGCTCGAGCTGCGCCGCGAACGCCACGCGCCCGCCCGCCAGGCGTTCTTCAACCTGCGCACGCTGGTCCTCGAGGTCGTGGAGGCCGAGGGCGCCGACCCGCGGCTGTGGGGGCTGACGGTCGTCGTCGAGGACCTCGAGGCGCTCGGTCCGCCGGTGGGGGAGCCGCGTGACGCCGTCCAGCCCGGACGCCGGATCGCGACGGTCCCGGAGGAGGCCGGCCTGCCCGCCGCGCTCGCCTTCATGACGCCGCGACCGCAACGTTCGGCGCCCTCCTGAGTTCGAGACGACGTGCGTCGCCTCTTGATCACCGGCCTCTCGGCCGCCGCCGTGCTGGTCCCCGCGGGCAGCGCGAGCGCCGACTATGTCATCGACGGCCGCGGCTTCGGCCACGGCGTCGGGATGTCGCAGTACGGCGCCTACGGCTACGCCCAGCAGGAGGGCCGCGACTTCCGCTGGATCCTCGGCCACTACTACCCGGGCACGACCGTCGGCCGCGTCGCCTCCGCGCGCCTGCGCGTCGTCCTGCGCGACACGCGCGTGCCGAAGGTCTGCGGCGCCACCCGCGCCCGCGCCGCCGGCGGCCGCACGCTCCGCCTACGCGACACCCGCACGTACGCGTTCTCCGCCTACGGCGCCGGCAAGCTGCGCGTGGTCGACACGAGCAGCGGCCGCACGCGCGCGAAGCTCCCTGCCCCCGTGCGCGTGACCGGCGGCGTCTCGACCTGCGTGCGCGGCGAGGCCATCAACGGCGTCCGCAACGGCTCCTACCGCGGCGCCATGCGCCTGCATCGCTGGGAGGGCAAGCGGATCCTCGCGGTCAACGACCTCGGCCTGGAGTCCTACCTGCAGGGCGTCGTGACCGCCGAGATGCCGGCCAGTTGGGCGGCCGAGGCGCTCAAGGCGCAGGCCGTGGTGGCGCGCTCCTACGCCCTGCGCAACCGCCGCTCCGATCGCGTCTTCGACCTCTATCCCGACACGCGCTCGCAGGTCTACCGCGGGATCGCGGGCGAGACCGCCGCCGCGATCGCCGCCGCCCGCGGCACGCGCGCGCTCGCCGTCCGCTACGGCGTCGAGATCGCCCAGACGTTCTTCCACTCGACCTCGGGCGGTCGCACGGCCGGCTACGTCGAGGGCTTCGGCGGCGGCCTCGGGGTCCCGTACCTGCGCCCGGTCGACGACGCGCACGACGACATCTCTCCCGTGCACACGTGGCAGGTGCGCCTGAGCGACCGCGACATGGAGCGCAAGCTCAAGGAGGTCCGGCTCGGAGCCCTGGAGGACGTCAAGGTCACCGCCACCGGCGAGACCGGGCGCGTGTCTCAGGTCGCCGTCGTGGGGGACGAGGGGACCATCGGGATCTCGGGCCAGGAGCTGCGGCGGCTGCTCGAGCTGCGCAGCCACTGGTTCACGATCCGGCGCGAGCCGAGCCGCCCGACGCGCTAGCGCCCAACGGGATTCGAACCCGGTTCGCGTCCGAATCCGATTGGACGGATCCCGGCTCGTCCGGTACCTTGGCCCGACGCATGTACGCCCTGCACGCCATCGCGACCCAGCAGCCCAGCGCCGCCATCGAGCGGTCGGTCGCCATGCGCGTCAAGGGTCGTAATGGCATGACGTTCGACCTCCCGCGCGGCAGCTAGCGGACGGAGCTTCACATGACCCCGTCCGCGCAGAACGCGGGCGGTGGGCGTCGTGTGACGCGCTGGACCCGCGAAGCCATCATCGAGAAGATCCGCGAGTGGAACGACCGGTACGGCGAGCCGCCGTGCTCGGCCGACTGGAACCCGTCACTGGCCCGCTGGCGCGCCCAGGAATGGCGTGCCGAGCGGTACCGCGACGGGGTCTGGCCCTCCACCAACGCCGCCAAGCGCCCGTTCGAGGGCAGCTTCGACGCGGCGGTGCGCGCGGCCGGCCTGGAGCCGCACAAGCCCGGGCCGCGGCGCCGCCTGCCCGGCGAGGCCCGCCCCGCGGTGGAGCGCCGCGACGACGGCTGGGCGCGCGTGCCGCGCGACGTGGCCGACGAGCTGCTGGCCGCCGACGAGCGGGCGCGGCTCGCCGAGGCCCACGCCGCCGCGCTCGAGCGCCGGCTGGCCGCCACGGAGCGCCGCGCCGAGCGTGCCGAGGAGAAGGCGGGCGACGCCAGGCGTCGCGCGCGCCGTGCGAGCGAGCAGGCCGGCCGGGCCCGCCGTGCGCGCGAGCGCACGCGGCTGACCGCCGCCGAGACCCGCGAGCTGACGCTCGAGCGGGTCGAGGCCGTGTCGACCGACGCCGAGGCGCGCGTGCGCGCCGCCGAGGACCAGGCCGAGGCCGCCGCCCAGGATGCCTACGAGGCCCGTCGCGCAATGCGCGCGGCGGACGCGCGGGCGTCCAGCACGGAGGCCCGGGCGGTCGCGGCGGAGCGGCTGGCAGCCGCGGCGCGCGCGGAGCTCAGCTCCGAGGGCACGAGCAAGGCGTGGGCCGCGACGCGGGCGGCCGAGGACCGCGCGGCGGAGGCCGAGCGGCGCGCGCGCGAGCTCGCGTCGCTGGTCTGCGGCGAGCAGCGGCGGCTCACGGCGACCGAGCTGGCGGCCCTGCGCGAGGGCGGCCCGTCGGGCCCCGCGGTGCTTGCCTCGGCGCTGAAGGCGCTGGGTACCGCCCGCGCCTCCGGCGACCGCTCCGGCCTCGCGAGGGCGCTCGGTGAGCTCGCCTCAGCGGCCGTGCGTTGGCGGGATCGGCTCTAGCTCGAGCCGGTCCCGCCGATACCTCTAAGGAATGCTTGCGCAGACGGCCAACATGGTGACCGAGGGGCAGGTCGTCCAGCTGGACCTCGGCGGCAAGACCTCGGCGCTGCCGTGCTGCGTGATCGGCTTCACGGGCCCCGCCGTGCTGCTGGCCCCGATCGTGCCGCCGACAGCGCCCACGGCGGAGGCCATCCAGGCCGGCCGCGAGGCCTACGTCGTCATCGACGACGACCAGCAGGTGCACGCGCTGCGCGCGACGGTGCGGCCCGGCTCGGAGCCCGGCGAGGTGCTGATCAACGTCACCGACGCCTTCCGGCTCGGCCAGCGCCGCCGCTACTCGCGCGCCCCGCTGGCGCTGCAGGCCACGGTCGCCGTGCCCGGCGCCGGGCAGCCGTGGGAGACCGTCACGCGCGACATCAGCGCCGGCGGCGCCCGCATCGCCCGCACCGGCAACGACGGCGAGCAGGCCGACCGGCTCGCGGTCACCCTCTCCTCGCCGGCCGCGGGCCTGCGGATCGAGACGCAGGCGGACGTCGTGCGCCGCTCGCAGCGCGACCTCGCGATCTCCTTCTGCGAGATCTCCGACGGCGATGTGGCGTTGCTCACACAGATCACTGTCGCCTACTACCGGCTGGCTCGCTAGACCGTAGGCTCCCGGCGTGGCCGTCGCCCCGCCGCCCCCGGTCTCGTTCAACCCGCTCAAGCGGGTCGCGCTCGAGCTCGCGGCCGAGCGGCGCGCCGGCAGCATGCCGCCGGGCGACACGTGGCCGAGCGTCTCGCGCACGCGCGCGGTCATCCGCAACCCGCTCGGGCTGCTGCTCGACCTCTACGAGCGCCGCGGCCCGGTGTTCAGCATCCGCGTGCTGCACGCGAACAACGTCTTCGTGCTCGGGCCGGAGGCCAACCACTTCGTGCTCGTCTCGGGCGCGAAGCACTTCGGCTGGCGCGACGGCGGCTTCGGCGACCTGATCCCGCTGCTCGGCGACGGCCTGCTGACGATCGACGGCGAGTTCCACCGGACATCGCGCAAGACGATGCTGCCCGCCTTCCACCGCGAGCGGATCGCCGGCTACCGCACGACGATGGAGGAGGAGGCACGGCGCGCGCTCGCCGGCCGCTACGACGGCGAGCTGCTCGACGTCTACGCGTGGGCCCGCGCGCTCGCGCTGCGCGTGGCGATGCGGGCCTTGTTCGGCTTCGATCCAAACGCCGGCCGCGGCGCCAACGACGCGGCGCGCGACTTCGAGCGCGCGCTGTCCTTCTACGGCGAGGACTACTGGCTGCAGGTGCTGCGCGGTCCGCGCACCCCGTACGCGCGCCTGACGGCCGCGCGCCGCCGGCTCGACGAGCTCGTCTACGCGGAGATCGCCCGGCGGCGCGCCTCGGGCGCCCGCGGGGAGGACGTGCTGTCGCTGCTGATGGACACCGAGCTCTCGGACCGCCACGTCCGCGACCAGGTGATGACGCTGCTCTTCGCCGGCCACGACACGACCACGGCGACGGTCTCGTTCCTGTTCTGGGAGCTGGCGCGGCGGCCGGAGTGGGACGACCTCGACTCGGCGCTCGACGAGACGCTGCGCCTCTACCCGCCGGCCTGGATCGGCCCGCGTCGCTCGCTCTCGTCGTTCGAGCTGCACGGCCACCACGTCCCCGCCGGCGTGCCGGTCAACTACAGCTCGTGGGCCTCGCACCGGCTGCCCGACGTCTGGGAGGACCCGCACGAGTTCCGCCCCGAGCGCTTCCTGCCGGGCGAGCGCGAGAAGATCCCGCGCGGCGCCTACGTGCCGTTCGGCGGCGGCTCGCGGATCTGCCTCGGGATGCGCTTCGGCCAGCTCGAGATCGGCATCATCGCCGCCGCGATCCGCGAGCGGTTCACGCTCGAGCGACTGCCCGGCCACGAGCTCGAGATCCGCCAGACGCCGACGCTCGGGCCGCGGGGCGGGCTGCCGATGCGAGTCCGCACGCGCCGTCGGTAACAGCTTCATTCCCCGCGCAAGCATCGTGCAATAGGCTCCGCCCAGAGCCGTTCCCGACTGGGAGGAGAACCGTCGCATGGCAACGCCTGTCCGCGTCACGATGACCGTGAACGGGGAGCAGCGAACGTCCGAGGTCGAGCCTCGGCTGCTGCTCGTCCACTACCTCCGCGACCATCTCGGGCTGACGGGCACCCACGTCGGCTGCGACACCTCCAACTGCGGAGCCTGCACCGTCCACCTCAACGGCGACGCCGTGAAGTCGTGCACGGTCCTCGCCGCGCAGGCGGACGGCGCCGAGGTGAAGACGATCGAAGGCCTCGCGAGCAACGGCACCCTGCACCCCGTGCAGGAGGGCTTCTGGGAGCACCACGGCCTGCAGTGCGGCTACTGCACGCCGGGCATGATCATGGCCGGCGCCGACCTGCTCGCGAAGAACCCCGACCCGAGCGAGGAGGAGGTCCGCGAGGCGCTGGCCGGCAACCTCTGCCGCTGCACGGGCTACCACAACATCGTCAAGGCCGTGATGAGCGCGGCGAAGGCGGAGGTGCGGGCATGACCGCCGTCGAACCGGCGCCGGGCGCCGAGAAGTGGGTCGGCCAGGCGCTGCGGCGCAAGGAGGACCCCCGCATGATCACCGGCCGGGGCCGCTACGTGGACGACCAGGTCGTCCCGGGCATGCTCTACATGGCCGTCGTGCGCTCACCCGAGGCGCACGCCAAGATCACCTCGATCGACACGTCGGCGGCCGCGGGGCTGCCCGGCGTCCACGGCGTCTTCACCGCGGCCGACCTCGACCTCGCGTCGCCGCTGCCGATGGCGTGGGTGCCGCCCGGCGTCGAGATCAAGACCCCCGAGCACTGGCCGCTGGCCAAGGACGAGGTCAAGTACGTCGGCCAGGGCGTCGCCGTCGTCGTCGGCGAGGACAAGTACGCGGTCGTCGACGCGGCCGAGCAGGTGATCGTCGACTACGACCCGCTGCCCGTCGTGGTCGACCCCGAGAAGGCGCTCGAGGACGGCGCGAACCTCGTCCACCCCGAGTTCGGCACCAACCAGGTCCACGAGTGGACGATCGGCGGCGGCGACATGGACGCGGCCTGGGCCGAGTCCGAGGTGATCGTCGAGCGCCGGATCGTCAACCACCGCACCGCGGGCGCGCCGATCGAGCCGCGCGTGTGCATCGCCGACTACCGCGGCGACCAGCTCACGCTGCACCTCACGAGCCAGAACCCGCACCTGATCCGCCTCTTCATGGCCGGCGAGCTGGAGATGAGCGAGGACCGGATCCGCGTGATCGCGCCCGACGTCGGCGGCGGCTTCGGCGTGAAGATCTCGCACTTCCCCGAGGAGCTGCTCGCGGCGTGGATCTCGCGCAAGGTCGGCCGCGCCGTGAAGTGGACCGAGACGCGGACGGAGCACATGAGCTCCACGATCCACGGCCGCGACCAGATCGACTACGTGAAGGTCGGCGCCAAGCGCGATGGCACGATCGTTGGCCTCGACTGCACCGCGATCTGCGACTTCGGGGCGTACTTCACGCTGCTGACGCCGTTCATCCCCTCGTTCACGGGCTTCGTGATCTCGGGCTGTTACAAGATCCCGAACCTCAACTTCACCGCCCGCGGCGTCTTCACCAACAAGATGGCCACCGACGCCACGCGCGGCGCCGGCCGGCCCGAGGCGACGCACCTGATCGAGATGATGATCGAGCAGCTCGCGCACGAGCTGGGGATGGACTCGCTGGAGGTCCGCCGCAAGAACTTCATCCCGAAGGAGGACTTCCCGGCCGAGGTGGCGATCGGGATCGTCTACGACTCCGGCGACTACCACGGCTCGCTCGACAAGCTGCTCACGCACGTCGACCTGGACGCGTTCCGCCGCGAGCAGGAGGAGCTGCGAGCGAAGGGCGTCTATCGCGGGATCGGCTTCTCGACCTGGATGGAGATCTGCGGCCTCGCGCCGTCGCGGGCCGTCGGCCCGGCCGGCGTCGGCCTGCAGGCGGGCTTCTACGAGTCCTCGACCGTGCGCGTGCACGCCTCGGGCTCGGCGACCGTCTACAGCGGCACCGCGCCGCACGGCCAGGGTCTCGACACGGCGTTCGCGCAGATCGTCGCCGACCAGCTCGGGATCACCCCGGACATGGTCGACGTCATGCACGGCGACACCGGCACCGGCCCGTTCGGCCTCGGCACGTACGGCTCGCGCTCGCTCGCGGTCGGCGGCGAGTCGATCGCCCGCTCGACCGGCAAGCTGGTCGACAAGGCCAAGCAGATCGCGGCCCACAACCTCGAGGCGGCGCCGGAGGACATCGAGCTCGTCGACGGCAAGTTCTCCGTCAAGGGCTCGCCCGACAAGGGCCTCACGCTCGCGGAGGTCGCGGGCGCGGCCTACGTGACGATGGACATGCCCGACGGGATGGAGCCCGGGCTGGAGGCGAGCACGTTCTACGACCCGGAGAACTTCGTGTTCCCGTTCGGCGCGCACGCCTGCATCACCGAGGTCGACGTCGAGACGGGCAAGGTCGACATCGTCCGCTACGTGGCCGTCGACGACTGCGGCCCGGCGATCAACCCGAAGCTGATCGACGGGCAGATCCACGGCGGCATCACGCACGGCGTCGGGCAGGCGCTCTACGAGCGCATCCACTACGACGACGACGGCCAGCTCGTGACGGGCACGTTCGTCGACTACGCGCTGCCCAGCGCCGCCGACGTGCCGAGCTATGAGACCGACCGCACGGAGACCCCGTCGCCGGTCAACTCGCTCGGCGTCAAGGGCGTGGGAGAGGCCGGCACGATCGCGGCCACCCCGGCGATCGTCAACTCGGTGATCGACGCGCTGCGGCCGCTCGGCGTGGACTTCCTCAACATGCCGCTCTCGCCGCAGCACGTGTGGTCGCAGATCGAGCTCGCGCAGGGCCGCGGCGCGCCGGGCGACCCCGGCAAGCAGGGCGGCTCCTGGGGCGAGCACGGGAGCGGCAGCGCCGGCTCCGGACCGACCAGCCCGAGCGAGGGAGGTGCGCTGTGATCCCCGCGGAGTTCGACTACGTCCGGCCCGGCTCGGTCGACGAGGCGCTGGCGGCGCTGCGCGAAGGCGGCGAGGACGCGAAGCTCCTCGCCGGCGGGCACTCCCTGCTGCCACTGATGAAGCTGCGGCTGGCGGCGCCGACGCTGCTCGTCGACCTCGGCGGCGTGCCGGGGCTGTCGGGCATCGAGCGCGCCAACGGCGGCTGGCGGATCGGCGCGATGACGCGGCACGTGGCGATGGAGCGCGAGACCGCGCTCGGGCTGGCCTCGAAGGTGGCCGGCACGATCGCCGACCCGCAGGTCCGCCACCGCGGCACCATCGGCGGCTCGCTCGCCCACGGCGATCCGGCCTCCGACCAGCTCGCGATCCTGCTCGCCTACGAGGGCTCGGTCGTCGTGCGCGGCGGCTCGGGCGAGCGCGAGATCGCCGCCGCCGAGCTGTTCCAGGACTACCTCACCACCGCCGTCGGCGACGACGAGGTGCTCACGGAGGTCCGGCTGCCGGCGCTCGACGGCTACGGCTTCGGCTACCACAAGTTCAACCGCCGCCAGGAGGACTGGGCGATGGTGGCCGTCGGAGCGCTCGTCAAGAAGGCCGCCGACGGGACCTGCGAGGACGTCCGGATCGGGCTCACCCACATGAGCTCCGTGCCGCTGCGGGCGACCGCGGTCGAGCAGGCGCTGCGCGGGCAACCGCTCGACGCGAACTCGATCGCCGCGGCCGCCGAGCAGGCCGCCGAGGGGACCGAGCCGCCGGCGGACCTCAACGCGTCGGCCGACTACAAGCGCCACCTGGCGCGGGTCCTGACCAAGCGCGCCCTCGCCGACGCGGCGGCGTAACGGCTGTTACGCGGCGAGCGCCTCGGCGCTCGCCGCGCCGCCGACGGACCGGCCCCTCGCGATCAGCGATCGTGCGCCGCGGTGGCCAGGCGGTTGAGCGCGAGCGCGCCGGCGAGCAGCCCGAAGTCGCGCATCGCGATGTCGCCGTAGCCGCCCACGAGCAGGAGGTTGAGGATGATCCCGGCGAGCCAGCCCGCGACCAGCAGCGCGCCCCAGCGCGGCGTCAGGAGCACGATCAGGCCGGCCGCGATCTCGACGATCCCGACGATGTGCATCGCGGTCGCGGCGCTGCCGGGGATCAGGTCGTTGAACTCCGGCGCGAGGTAGCGGGTCCAGTCGTCCGTCAGGACGCCGGCGAACTTGTCGAGGCCGAAGACGATCGGCGCGAGGACGAAGACGACCCGCATCAGCAGGTACGCCTGCGCGGCGGGATCGCTGCGGACGGCGGTGGTGGCGCGGACGGGTGCGGCGGCGGTGCTCATGGCATCTCCTCGGTGCGTGGACGTGGCACCCTGTGAGCGCCCGCCCGCCGGCCGTTCTTACCGGGGTAAGAAGCACCTGCGCCACGACGCCAACCATCAGATGACCGCGCTCGCGACCTATCCTCGCCCGTCCATGACGGACGACTCAGAGGCCTGGCTGCGGCGTCTCCGCGGCCCGGCCGCGGAGCGCGACGCGGCGGTCGCGGACCTGCACGCGCTGCTGCTGCGCGCCGCCCATCACGAGCTCTCCCGCCGGCAGATTGCCGGCCCCGACCGCGACGACCTGGCGGTGCAGGCCGCCGGCGACGCGCTCGTCGCGGTGCTCGCCAAGCTCGACACGTTCCGCGGCGCGAGCCGGTTCACGACGTGGGCATACAAGTTCGCCCTCCTGGAGGCGGGGGTGAAGGCTCGCCGCCGCGCATGGCAGGGCCGCGAGATCCCGCTTGCCGACGACGCGTGGGGCGCCTTCGCCGACCCCGGGCCCAGCGCCCACGACAGCGCCACGACGGGCGAGCTGCTGCGGGCGATCCGGACCGCCGTGGAGACCGAGCTCACCGACCACCAGCGAGAGGTGTTCGTCGCGCTCGCGCTCCAGGAGGTGCCGATCGACGTGCTCGCCGAGCGCCGCTCGACCACCCGCGGGGCGCTCTACAAGACCCTCCACGACGCGCGGCGGCGGCTGCGCGCCGCTCTCGCCGACCACGACCTGGGAGCCATCTCATGAACGATCGAGACATGCTCGCCCGGATGCTCGGCCCCGACGGGCCCGAGGTCACCTGCGAGGAGTGCTTCGAGCGCCTCGACGAGTACGTCGACGCCGAGCTCGCCGGCCGCGATCCCGAGGGCGCCGTCCCCGGGATGGCCGCGCACCTCGCCGGCTGCCCCGCCTGCCGCGAGGAGCACGAGAGCCTGCGCGAGCTCGTCAGCGACGAACCGTCGTGATCTTGGTCGCGAACGTCAGCTCCACCTCGGTCACGCCGTAGCGTTCGAGGACACCGCGGGCGTCCGCCAGGGCGGCGTCGAGGCGGTCCGGTGGCAGGCCGGCGAGGCCGCTGAACGACGAGAACAGGGCCACCATGCCGTCGGCGTCGAGGCGGTGCACGTTCTCGACCGCGTCGTCGTGGATCTCGCCGAGCGTGGCGACGGCGGCGCGCCAGGTGGCCTCGTCCTGCGGGTCGACGTCGTCGGGCGGGAGCCGGTGGCGCTCGAGGACCGCATCGGCATCGGCCCGCCATGGCTCCTCCCGGCTCTTGGCGTCGAGCCGGTTGTAGAGCACCGCGACGCCGCCGGCCGGCCGCAGCACGCGCCCGAGCTCGGCGACCACGCGCGCGGGATCGAACCAGTGGATCGCCTCGCCCACGAACACCGCGTCGACGCTGCGGTCGGGGA
>DATFQI010000162.1:0-16353 GCA_035264365.1 Solirubrobacteraceae bacterium | reverse complement strand
CGCTCGCGCAGGCGGGCGGCGCCGGCCTCGACCGCGCCGTCGTAGGGCAGGTAGCCCATGATCGCCAGGTAGCGCGGCGGCTCGAGCGCGCCGATCAGCGCGTCGGGGTCGCCGGCATCGAGTTGATCGGCGCCCTCCTCGAGTACGCGCTTGGTGTTGTCCTTCGCCTCCTGCACGTTGGGCTGGTCGAACGGGTTGATCCCGAGCACCCAGCCGGCGACCGCGGTCGCGAACTCCGCCAGGAAGAACACGCGCCCGAGGTCGTCGGGGCCGTCCGCGTCGATCGTGAACAGCGGGTGCCCGGCGGCGGTCAGCTCCCCCACCTTGCCGGTGACCTCGACGTCGCCGGTGCTGACGTGCACGAACACGCGGTCGGGGCCGTACTCGGCGGCCGGGACGAGCGGCTCGTCGGCGATCGGGAGGATGCCGCGGCCCTCCTTGCCCGTCGACTCGGCGACGAGCTGCTCCGCCCACAGGCCGAACGAGTCGAGCGGATCGTCGACGATGAAGGTGAGCTTGTCCCGGCCCTGCAGGGCGAGCTCGCCGAGCGCCGCGCCGAGCGCCAGGCCCGGGTTGTCCTGCTCGCGCCGGCACTCCTCCATCGCCTCGCGCGCGGTCGCGATCACGGCGCCGACGTCATAGCCCGCGATCGCCGCCGGGACCAGCCCGAAGTAGGACAGCACCGAGTAGCGCCCGCCGATGTCGGGGTCGTTCTCGAACACGCGCCGGAAGCCGTGCTCGGCGCCGAGCTGGGCGAGCGAGGTCCCGGGGTCGGTGACGGCGACGAAGTGGGCGCCGTCCTCCTGAAGCGAGTGGAAGTACTTGAACTGCGACATCGTCTCGATCGTGCCGCCGGACTTCGACGAGACGATGAACAGCGTCCTCGAGAGATCGAGCGCGTCGCGCACCGCGCGGATCGCGTCCGGGTGCGTGGAGTCGAGCACGTGCAGCCGGATCGCGCCGTCGCCGTAGGAGCGGCGCAGCACCTCGGGACCGAGGCTCGAGCCGCCCATGCCGAGCAGGACGGCGTCGGTGATCCCGGCGTCGCGGACCTCGGCCGCGAACGCCCGCAGGTCGTCGACCTCCGCGGCGAGACGCTCGGCGATGTCGAGCCAGCCGAGCCGGTCGGTGACCTCGGGCGTCCCCTCAGGGGCCCAGAGCGTTCCGTCGCGGTCCCACAGCCGCGCCACGACCTGCTCCTTCGCGGCGGCCTGCAGCCGTTCGTCGACCGGCGCTTGGAGGCCGGTGGGCAGTTGGCTCTCGATGCTCATGGTGCGTGGCCTTACCCGCGTTTCTACTGCACTAAGGCGTCCGGCGTCCGCACGTAAGGCATCGGCCTCATCAGGTCGGCGCGACCTCCCGATGTACGGGGCCTCTCTCAGCCGCAATATGGCTGTCATGACCTCACCCTCCCTGATCACCTCCGCCGTCGCCACGACCGTGAGCGACGACCACGCCAAGAGGACCCGCCTGGTGCGCTCTCGCGGACGCAACCGGGTCTTCGGCCGCCGCCGCGGTGCTTCCCGCATCCTCGTGCCCCGTGGCCGGATCGCTTCCCCGTCCGCCCACTGAGCACCCCGCACGAGGCTGCGCGGGAGGCCACAATGGACGCAGTGCTGCACCGCGTCTCTTCACCCATGTTCGTCGGCCGCGCGGACGAGCTCGCCGCTCTCGACGGCGCGCTCGGCCGCGCGGCGGCGGGCGTTCCCGCGTTCACGTTCGTCGCCGGCGAGTCGGGGGTCGGCAAGAGCCGCCTCGTCGCCGAGCTCGAGGCGCGCGCCCGCACCGCCGGCGCGCGCGTGTTCGTCGGCCACTGCCTGGAGCTGGGCGGCGCGGCGATCCCCTACGCGCCGCTCGTCGACGCACTGCGGCCGATCGCCCGCGAGCTGGTCGAGTGCGGCTCGGACCTCGCCGACGCGCTGCCGCCCGCCTCGCGCGCCGCGCTGGCCGAGCTGATGCCGGAGTTCCGTTCGCCGGACGCCATCGCGGAGGACGAGAGCGGGCACCAGGCACGCGTGTTCGAGGCCCTGCTCGCGCTGATCGAGCGGCTCGGCCGCGTGCAGCCGGTCGTGCTCGTGCTCGAGGACCTGCACTGGGCCGACCAGTCGACGCGCGACTTCCTGACCTTCCTCGTGCGCAGCGCGCGCACGGAGCCGCTCTCGCTCGTCGTCACCTACCGCTCCGACGAGCTGCACCGCCGCCATCCGCTGCGGCCGCTGCTGGCGGAGCTCGAGCGCACGCCCGGCGTGGACCGGCTCGGGCTGCAGCGCTTCAGCCGCGACGAGCTCGTCGCGCAGATCTCCGCGATCCTCGACGCCCCCGCCTCCGAGGACCTCGCGGACCGCCTGTTCGAGCGCAGCGAGGGCAACCCGCTCTACACCGAGGAGCTGCTGGCCGCCTCCGCCGACGGCTGCCAGGAGCTGCCCGAGACGCTGCGCGATCTGCTCGTCGCACGCGTCGAGCGGCTCCCGGCCACGGCGCAGGAGGTCGTCCGGACGATCAGCGTCGAGCATCCGATGCGCCACTCGCTGCTGGCCGCGCTGTCCGGGCTCGACGAGCCCGAGCTGCTGCAGGGGCTGCGCGAGGCGGTCGCCCACCAGGTGCTGGTGACCGGCTCCGGCGAGTCGTACGCGTTCCGCCACGCGCTCGTCGGCGAGGCCGTCTACGGGGATCTGCTCCCGGGCGAGCGCAGCGCGCTGCACGCGCGCCTCGCCGAGCTCCTCGACGAGCGCCACGAGCTGATGGGTGACGCGCCTGCCGCCTCCGTGGCGGCCGTCCTCGCCTGCCACTGGAACGCGGCGCACGACGTGCCGCGCGCGCTCGGCGCCTCGGTCGCGGCGGGGCTGGCGTCCAAGCGCGTGCTGGCGTTCTCGGAGGCCAAGCGCCACTTCGAGCGCGCGCTGGAGCTGTGGGACCGTGTGCCCGACGCCGAGGCGCGCGCGGGCTGCGACCGTGCCGAGGTGCTCCGCCATGCCGCGGCCGCCGCCGCCAGCGCGGGTGAGGCCGCCCGCTCGCTCGCGCTCGCCCGGGCGGCGATCGCGGAGATCGACCCCGAGGCGGACCCCCTGCGCAGCGCGTTCCTCCACGAGCGGCTCGGGCACTACCTGCGCTGGGCCGGTGAGACGGAGGACGGGTTCGCCGCCTACGCCGAGGCGATGGCGCTGCTGCCCGACGGCGACAGCGGGCAGCGCGCGCGCCTGCTCGAGTACCGCGCCCGCGGCCTGGCGCTGCGCGGGCGCTTCGACGAGGGCGTCGCCGGCGCCGCGGAGGCGCTCGCGATGGCCGAGCGCTGCGGCGACCTCTCGGTCCAGTCCCGCGCGCTCAACACGCTCGGGATCTCGCGCGCTGCACTCGGCGACGTCGAGGACGGGATCGCCCTGCTTCGCAGCTCGCGCGACCTGGCGGCCGAGCATCGGCAGATCGAGCAGGTGATGGCGGTCACCAACCTCAGCGACATCCTCGACCTCGCGGGCCGCACGGCCGAGGGGCTGGCCGAGATCGAGGCCGGGATGGAGGCGCTGCGTGCGAACCCCGAGCGCACCTCCTACGACACGTTCATGGAGCTCCAGGGCGTGAACCTGATGATCAAGCTCGGGCGGCTGCGGGAGCTCGAGGCCGGCCTGCCGGCCCCGAAGTTCGGCGACTCGGTGGGCACCACCCCGATCTTCCTGGCCGATCTGCGCTCGCGGCTGGCGCTGCTCACCGGCGACCTCGCGACGGCACACCGGCAGCTCGACGAGTTCCGCCGCCTGTGCCTGGGCACCCGCGACCCGCAGTGGATGGAGCCGCTGCACGCGACCGAGGCGCAGCTCGCGCTGCTCGAGGACCGGCCCGCGGACGCGCGCGACGCGATCCGCCGCGGCATCGGCTCGATGGCGCAGTCCCAGGACGGCGCGCGGCTCGTGCGGCTGGTCTGGCTCGGGTTGATGGTCGAGGCGACCGCCGCCGAGCGGGCGCGGGCGCTCTCCGAACCGGCCGCGGAGACCGGCGCCGAGCTCCTGCTCGCCGAGCTCGAGCGCGCGCGGACGCTGCCGGGCCGCTGGGCCGACGTGCCGGCCTTCGAGGCGCTGGCGCTCGCCGAGCTGGGGCGGATGCGGGTCGCGCTCGGCGGCGCGCCGCCGGATCCCGCCGCGTGGGCGGCCGCCGCCGGGAAGTTCGCCGCGCTCGAGCAGCCATGGCACGCCGCCTACGCGGGCTTCCGCGGCGCCGAGGCACACGTGCAGGCGGGCGACCGGGCCGCCGCCACCCCGGTCCTGCGCGAGGCGCGCGAGCGCGCAGACGCGATGGCCGCGGCGCCGCTGCTGGAGGAGATCGACGCGCTGGCGCGCCGCGCGCGGCTGTCGATCGCCGAGCCGGACTCCGCCGGAGCGGAGGCGGAGGCCCCGCCGGAGAGCCCGGCCGACCAGCTCGGGCTCACCCCGCGCGAGCACGAGGTGCTGCTGCTCGTGGCCGCCGGGCGCACGAACCGGGAGATCGGCGCCGAGCTGTTCATGAGCGAGAAGACCGCCAGCGTGCACGTGTCGCGGATCCTCGCCAAGCTCGGGGTCGGCGGGCGCGTGGAGGCCGCCGCGGTCGCGCATCGGCTGGGGCTCACCGAGCCCGCTGCTAGCGTCTGAGCCACGGGTGGCACCGCCGCCCGCGAGGTTCTTTCGTCGTCTTGCGTCGCTCCACAGCGGTTCGGGTCAGTCGTCACGCCTCCCGAATCCAGTAGTAGGAGCTTCCCAATGTCCCAGTCCTTCGCCGATCTCGGCGTGTCGCGGCCCGTTGTCGCGGCCCTTTCCGAGCGAGGCATCACCGAGCCCTTCGCCATCCAGCAGCTCGTCGTCCGCGACGTGCTCGACGGCCGCGACGTGCTCGCCAAGTCCCCCACCGGCTCTGGCAAGACGCTCGCGTTCGCGATCCCGATCATCGAGCGCATCGAGGGCGCCAACCGGGGCCCCGCCGCGCTCGTGCTCGCCCCGACCCGCGAGCTGGCCTCGCAGATCGTCGAGCAGACGCGCCCGATCGCCCAGGCGCGCGGCCTCGAGGTCGCGGCCGTCTACGGCGGCGTCGGCTTCGAGAAGCAGATCAAGGCCTGCAAGCGCGCCGACATCCTCGTCGCCACGCCGGGCCGGCTCGAGGACCTGATGGCGCGCCGCGCCGTGAAGCTCGGCGGCATCGAGATCCTCGTCCTCGACGAGGCCGACCGGATGCTCGACATGGGCTTCCGGCCCGCCGTCGACCGCATCGTCTCCGCCTGCCCGGCCGATCGCCAGACGCTGTTCTTCTCCGCCACGCTCGACGGCGAGGCGGGCCGGATCGCGAGCGAGTACACCCGCGACGCCGTGACGCGCGAGCACGCGCCGGAGCAGGTCGAGGCGCCGGCGATCGAGCACCGCTTCGTGCCGACGATCCACGAGCACAAGCTGTCCGCGCTCGTGAGCGAGCTGAAGGCCGAGCGCGGGCTGACGCTCGTGTTCGTGCGCACCAAGCGCGGCGCCGACCGGCTCGTCAAGCGGCTCGGGCGCGAGGGCGTCGAGGCCGTCGCGATGCACGGCGACAAGAGCCAGTCGCAGCGCGAGCGCGCGCTCGCCCGCTTCGAGGCCGGCAAGGTCGACACGCTCGTCGCGACCGACGTCGCCGCCCGCGGCATCCACGTCGGCGGCATCTCGCACGTGATCAACTTCGACCCGCCGGAGGACCGCGAGGGCTACGTGCACCGCACCGGCCGTACCGGCCGTGCGGGCCGCACGGGCAGCGCGATCACGTTCGTCAACGCCGACCAGGCGGGCGACGTAGGGAAGATCGCGGCCGCGCTCGACCTCCACGACGAGTGGGGCAGCGCCGGGTTCACCCTGAAGCCCGCGGCGCGCCCGCACGCCTCGGGCGGCGGCGGGTCGCGCCGCCGCAACCAGCGCTACCGCAGCCGCAGCTCGCGCTGGTAGCGCCGGCCCCGGGCGGGGGCGTTAAGGTCGGCCCATGGCCGAGCTCTCCCCCGCCCTGTACCGCGCCGGTGCCGGCGAGCCGCTGGTCCTGATCCACGGCTTCACGGCGACCTGGCGCTGCTGGCTGCCCGTGCTGGGGCTGCTGGTGCCGCGCTTCGAGGTGATCGCGCCGACGCTGCACGGCCACGACGGCGGACCCACCCCGCCCGTCGCGGCGCGCTCGCTCGCGCACGCGGCCGACCACTTCGAGCTGCTGCTCGACGAGCTCGGGGTCGGGACCGCGCACCTGGCCGGGAACTCGATGGGCGGTGCGCTGGCGCTCGAGCTGGCCAAGCGCGGCCGCGCGCGGAGCGTCGTCGCGATCTCCCCCGGCGGCGGCTGGGAGGAGCTCGACCGCAAGGAGGTCGAGCGGATCATCCGCCTGTTCAAGCGCACGCAGACGTCCGCGCGGATGACCGAGCGCCACCACGAGCGGCTGCTCGCGCGGCCCGGCTTCCGCAAGATCGGGATGCGCGACATCATGGCCCGCGGGCACCTCGTGCCGGCCGAGGAGGCCGTGCTGATGACGCGCTCCTCGACCCGCTGCACGGTCGTCGGGGACGTGTTCGCGACGATGCGCGACGGCTCGGGCCGCGTCGTCGACCTCGATCAGGTGAAGGCGCCGACGCTGGTCGCCTGGGGCGACAAGGACCGGCTGCTGCCGATGGACCGGCACGCGAACCGCTTCCGCCGCGAGATCCCCGGCGTGCGCTTCGAGGTCATGCACGGGCTCGGGCACACGCCGATGTGGGATGCCCCTGGCCGGATCGCCGAGCTGATCGCGGACTTCGCGAGCGCCGCGTCGGGGTCCTCGAACGGTCAGGCGGCCTCGGTCACCGCCGCCGGCGCCGGCACCGGCTCCACGGCCGGCTGAGGCCCGGCCGCCAGGCGCGCGGCCCGGATGAAGCGCCCGCTGCCACCGCTGGAGCCGCGCAGCACGCAGAACGCCGCGACGAGCGCCGGGTCGAACTGGCTGCCCGCGCCGCGGCGCAGCTCGTCGAGCGCCTCCTCCTCGCCGAGCACGACGCCGTAAGGCCGCTTCTGGCGCATCGCGCTGTACGCGTCGCAGACGGAGACGATCCGCGAGCCGAGCGGGATCTCGTGGCCGGCCAGGCGATCCGGGTAGCCCGTGCCGTCCCAGCGCTCGTGGCTGGCGCGCACGAGCGCGGCGACCTCGCGCAGGGCGGGCGCCTCGGCGATGATCGACTCGCCGATCACGGTGTGGCGGCGCATGAACGCCTCCTCGTCCTCGTCCAGCGGCCCGGGCTTGGAGAGGATCGCGTCGGGCACGGCGACCTTCCCGACGTCGTGCAGCTCGGCGGCGCGCGCGACGGTCTCGCGCGTCTCGGCGTCCAGGCCCATCGCCGACGCGAGCGCGCGCGAGAGCTCCGCGACGGCACGCGTGTGAGCGAGCAGCTCGGGCTCGCGCTCGCCGATCACCCGCAAGAGCACGTCGCCGCTCTGGCGGGCCGGCGAGTGCGGACGGCCCTCCTTCTGGGCGTACATGCGGCGGTCGGCCAGCTGCAGCGCGGCCTCGGCGTCGGCGACGTCGCCGGGCAGCTCGACGACGCCGACCGAGGCGTCGATGCGGAAGCCCTCACCCTCCTCGCGCAGCGCCTCGCCGGCGCGCACGAGGGCGGCGGTCGCGCGCTCGGCGGGCACGAGCACGCAGAACTCGTCGCCGCCCATGCGGAACGCGCGGCCGACGCCCTTCACCGAGCCCGCCAGCCGGCCGCCGAGGTGCTCGATCAGCACGTCGCCGGCGACGTGGCCGAAGACGTCGTTGTACGCCTTGAAGCCGTCGAGGTCGAACAGCGCGAGCTTCCACGGGCGCCCGGCGGCGGCCTCGTCGAGCGCGTCGGTCAGCCCGCGCATCAGCGCGCGGCGGTTGCCGAGCCCGGTCAGCGCGTCGGTGAGCGCCTCGTCGCGCGAGCGCTCCAGCAGCCGGTGGTTCTCCTTCAGGCTGACCGCGAGCCGCAGCACGAGCAGGAACGGGACGGCGAGCGCGAGGTCGATCGCCGATGCGCTCAGCGGCTCGACCTGGCGGTCCCACACGAGCACGCCGAGCGCGGCGAGCGTGAAGGCGGCGGGCAGCCCGACGTGGGCGCCGCCGACCGGGGCGGTGCGGCGGCGCGTCTCGGGCGGCAGTGCGGCCGCGGAGGCGACCACGAGCGCGGCCAGCGGGGCGCGCACCTCGATGCCCTCGAGCAGGCGGGCGGCGTCGGCGACCGCGCAGAGCGCGAGGCCGGCGGCCACGAGCACGAACGTGCGGCCGGCGCGGCGCCCCAGCAGCGCGGTGGCGCCGGCGGCCAGGCAGAGCAGCAGCACGTCGCCGAGCGGGTAGGCGATCGAGCCCGCGCCGCGGCCCGGGGCGGCGGCGGCGATCAGGGCCGCGACGGCGGCGGCGCAGATCGCGCCGTCGAGCCACATGGTCGGCCCGAGCGAACCGCGTACCCGCGCACGCAGCAGCAGCGCGAGCCCCGTGCACGCGGCCGGGTAGCCGCCGAGCCAGAACCAGTCGGCCAGGCCCGGGAACGGGCCGCGCGCGCCGGGTGAGAGGATCCAGAGGGCGTCGCCGGCGAGCCACAGCGCCAGCGCGAGGCCGAGCGCCGAGTAGGCGGCTGTCTGCATCCGTGCCTTCGACATCCACGCGGATGATTCGCAGCGCAATCGTCATACCCTTCTATGGAGACGACGAAAGGGACGAGACGATGGCGACGAACATCCAGAAGACCGACGATCAGTGGCGCGAGGAGCTCACCCCGGAGCAGTACGAGGTGCTGCGCAAGGGCGGCACCGAGCGCGCCTTCACCGGCAAGTACTGGGACCAGCACGACGACGGCGTCTACCGCTGCGCCGGCTGCGGCGCCGAGCTGTTCGACTCCGGCACGAAGTTCGACTCCGGCACGGGCTGGCCGAGCTTCACGGAGCCGAAGATCGCCGAGGCGATCGAGCTGCGCGACGACAGCTCCTGGGGCATGCGCCGCACCGAGGCCGTCTGCCGCAGCTGCGGCGGGCACCTGGGCCACGTCTTCGAGGACGGCCCGCGCGACAAGGGCGGCCTGCGCTACTGCATGAACAGCTGCTCGCTGGACTTCCAGGCGCGCTGACAGCCGCCGGGCTTAGCGCCACTTGAACCGCCGCCGTACCGTTGGCGGTATGGCGGTGGTGCGCGCCCGCGGGCTCGTCAAGACGTTCGGGGAAGGCCGCGTCGCGCGGCGCGTGCTCGACGGGGCCGACCTCGACGTGGAGGCCGGCGAGGTGGTCGCCGTGCTCGGGCGCTCCGGCAGCGGCAAGTCGACGCTGCTGCACCTGCTCGGCGGGCTCGACCGGCCGCAGGCCGGCAGCATCGAGCTCGCCGGCGTCGACGTCGCGCGGGCGTCCGAGCGCGCGCTGTCGGCGCTGCGGCGCCGCCACGTCGGCTTCGTCTTCCAGTTCTTCCACCTGCTGCCGGAGCTCTCCGGCGAGGCGAACGTGCTGCTCGCCGGGCGGATGCGCGGCGCGGCGCCGGACGCGCCGGTGCGCGGCAGCGAGCTGATCGACCGGCTCGGGCTGCGCCAGGTCGCCGCCTCCCTCCCCCACCAGCTCTCCGGCGGCGAGCAGCAGCGCTTCGCGATCGCCCGCGCGCTCGTCAACGACCCCTCGCTGCTGCTGGCCGACGAGCCGACGGGCAACCTCGACGCCGAGGCGGGAACCGAGGTGCTGCGGCTGCTGCGGGCCGGCGCCGACGAGGGCCGCGCGGTGGTGATGGTCACGCACGAGGCGGCCGCCACCGCGATGGCCGACCGCGTGCTGCGGCTCGGCGACGGCAAGCTCGAGCCATGTTGACCCTGGCGCTCGCGGGGCTGCGGGCCCGGGGGTCGCGCACGCTGCTGTCCGCGCTCGGGATCCTCGCCGCCTCGCTGGTCGTCGGCACGGGCGTGACGGTCGGCTACGGGCTCGCGACCGGCTTCGAGCGCTCCGCCGACGGCGCCGGGCTGCCGGACGTGATCGCGCGCTTCGACCCCGAGCGGCGCACGACCGTCGACGAGCGCGTGCGCGCGCTGCCGAACCTCGCCGCGGCCTCCTACCGCTACGAGGTCCTCAACGCGCCGCTGACGGCCAACGGCCATCACAACCACCGCGGGGCGGTCAACACGATCGGCGAAGGGCGCCGCGGCTACGAGATCCTCGAAGGCCGCGACCTCGCCGCCTCGCGGGCAGGCGAGGCCGTCGTCGAGCAGGGGCTCGCGAAGGAGTGGGACCTGCACCCGGGGGACCGCATCCGCATCGGTCGCGAGCTGGGCGAGCTGACGATCGCGGGCATCTCCAACGCGCCCGACAACGTCGCCTTCCCGCTCGCCACCACCGCGCGCGTCTACATCTCCGACGCGACCGTCCGCGAGCGGCTCGGCTTCACGCCCGACGACGCCAACGTCGCGCTGCTGTGGCTGCGCGATCCGGCGAAGGCCGACGTCACGCTCACGCAGGCGCGCGCGGTCTCGTTCGGCCTCGGCAAGCTCGAGTTCGTCACGCGCGAGGGCGTGCGCGTGCTGCTCTCGCAGGCCGCCGGGATCGTGATCTCGCTGCTCGTCGCGTTCTCGCTGGTCGCGCTCGTCGCCGCCGGGACGATGCTCGCCGCGGGCGCGCACGCCGACGTCCAGCGGCGCCTGAGCGCGTTCGGCGTCCAGCGCGCGCTGGGGTTCTCGCCGGGCCGGATCGCGGCGCTGCAGGCGACGGAGGCGGTGCTCGTCGCCGCGCCCGCCGCGCTGGCGGGCCTGGCGATCGGCACGCTCGCCGTGGCCGGCCCGTCGGGCGAGCTGCTCGCCGCGCTCAACGAGCGCCCGCCCGGCGGCGCCCTTGCGCTCCCGCTCGGGCTCGCGCTGGTGGCGGTGCTGGCGATCGTCGTCGCCGCCGCGACCTGGCCGGCGTGGCGCGCCGCACGGCGCCCGCCGGCGGAGATCCTGCGCGGCGGCGACGTACGGCCGCGGACCGGGAAGGAGGCGCGCGGCGGCCTGCTCGGGCTCGGCGCGCGCTTCTCGACCGCCGCACGGGGCCGCTTCATCGCATCGGTCGCCACGATCGCGGTCTGCGCCGGCGTCGTCGTGCTGATGCTCGCGCTGGCCTCGCTGCTCGAGCGCCTGCGCGACGACCCGGGCACGGTCGGCAAGCGCTACCAGCTGACGGTTCGCGCGCCCGAGTGGATGCTCGGCGCGATCCGCGACGTGCCCGGCGTCGACGCCGCCGGCGAGCGCTACGCGACCGAGGCGGCGGACTCGTTCCGGCTCGGCGAGTCGCTCAAGCTCGTGGCCTACCCGGGCGACCACACGGCGTTCGAGGCGCCGCCGCTGGCCGAGGGCCGGCGCGTGCGCGCGCCGGACGAGGTCGAGGTCGGGCTCGGGCTGGCCGACGCGCTCGGCCTGCGGCTCGGCTCGACGCTGGCCGCCCAGCTGCGCAGCGGCGCCGAGGTGCGCTTCCGCGTCGTCGGGATCGTGCGCGCGCTCGAGAGCTCCGGCCGGATCGGCTGGGTGCAGCCGCAGCGGCTGCTGGAGGGCGACCCGGACCTCGCACCGGGGATCGTCGTGCGCCTCGATGCCGGCGCCGACCGTGCGCAGGTGACGCGCGACCTGATCGAGGTCGGCGCCCCGCCGAAGTCGGCCTCGGCGGCCACGACGCGCAGCGGCCAGTTCCTCGCCGTGCTGGCCTCGGTGCTGCGCGGGGTCGGGCTCGCGGTCGGGCTCGTGTGCCTCTACGCGCTCGTGCAGGCGCTGACGATGACCGCGCGCGAGCGCCGAGGCGCCGTCGCGCTGCTGCGCGCGTGCGGCGGCGACGCACGCGCGGTCGCCACGGTGCTGGCCGGCGCGGCGGCCGCCGTCGCGCTGCCGGCCGCGGTCGCCGGCATCGTGCTCGAGTGGGCGGTGTTCGGGCCGCTCGTGGCGCGGCTGGCCGCCGGCTTCGCGTCGCTCCCGCTGGCCCCCGCGCCGGGCCACGTCGCGATCGTGCTCGCCGGCCTGCTCGCGCTGGCCGCCGGGGCGATCGCGCTCGTCGCGCGGCGGGTGCTGCGCGAACCGGTCGTCGCAGGGCTGCGGGAGGAGTGATGCGTCCCCGCGCCGCCGTCATCGCCCTCGTCGCGCTCGTGCTCGCGGGCTGCGGCGACGACAAGCGCCCGGACGGGCGGCCGGCATCCGGCTCGACGCTGCGCGCGACGCTCACCGACCGCGACGGCGACGGCTTCCTGCAGCGCGGCCCGGCGATGCCGCTGACCGAGCGCCGCGACCTCGGCGGCGGTGGCCGGCCCGGCCGCGAGATCGCGCGCTTCGGCCAGATCACGGACGCGCACGTGCGCGACGAAGAGTCGCCGGCGCGCGTGCCGTTCCTGGACCGGCTCGGCTCGCCGTTCGAGTCCACCTTCCGCCCGCAGGAGGCGGAGACGGCGCAGGTGCTCGACGCCGCCGTACGCGCGCTCGACGCGGAGCATCCGCAGGCCGTCGCGGTGACGGGCGACCTCGCCGACAACGCGCAGGCGAACGAGCTCGACCTCGCGATCGACGTCCTCCGGGGCGGCCGCTCCGATCCCTCCAGCGGAGGGCCGCGCTACGAGGGCGTCCAGCAGGGCGACAACCCCGACCCGTACTACTACCGGCCCGACAACGACGCGCCGCGCCACCCGGGCCTGACCGCCGCCGCGCAGCGGCCGTTCCAGGCCACCGGACTCGACGCACCGTGGTTCCCCGTGCTCGGCAACCACGACGCGCTGGCCCAGGGCGAAGTGCCCAGCACGCCGGCGATCGAGGCGCTCGCCACCGGCTCGCGGATGCTCACCGACCTCGACCGCGGCGTCCGCCCGCCCAGCGACGAGGCGTCCGCGCCGGCGGTCGTCGACGCGCTGCTCGACGACCCGGCCGGGCTGCCGGGCCGCACGCGCGCGGTCGCGCCCGACCCGCGCCGGCGCACGCTCAGCCCCACGCAGGCGGTCGAGAAGCTCCGCGCCGCGGCGCCCGGCACGGGCACCGTCGGCGGCTGGCTCGACTACACGTTCGACGTCGGCGACCGGGTGCGCGCGATCGTGCTCGACACCGTCCGCCGCGAGGGCGGCTCTGGCGGGGTCGTGCTCCCGCAGCAGGTCCGCTGGCTGGAGCGCGAGCTGCGCCGGGCCGGAGATCGCAGCGTCGTGCTCTTCTCGCACAACCCGCTCGACGCGTCCGACGGCGGCCCCGCCGCGCTGGCCGCCCTCGGCGACGCCGGCAACGTCGTAGCCGCGATCTCCGGCCACCGCCACCACAACGCGATCGAGCCCGATCCCGGCGGCTTCTGGCGCATCAGCACCACCTCGCTGGCCGACTTCCCGCAGCAGACGCGGATGTTCTGTCTGCGCGAGGTGGCCGGCAGCGGGCTCGCGCTCGACACCTGGATGGTCGACCACGACGGCCGCGGCGTCGCCGGGCCGGCGCGCGAGCTGGCCTATCTCGACGCCCAGGGCGGCCGCCCGCAGAGCTTCGCCGGGCGCCGCGCCGACCGCAACGCCCGCCTATACCTGCCTTGACCGGGTAGGCGTGGCGCCATGCCCAGCCGCTCCCGGATCGTGCTCAGCGGGTTCTTCCTCGCCGCGGGCGCGCTGCACTTCGTCAGTGGCCGTCGACGCCGAGCGGCTCCGCGAGATCCCAGAGCCGCTGCTGTGGGCGCGCCTGCCGCTGCAGGCGGCGATCGTCTACTGGATCTGGCGGGTGGCGGTGCGGCGCGGGCCTACTTCGGCCGCCACACCTCGATGATGTCGCGCATCGAGATGATCCCTGCCAGCTCGCCGTTCTCGATCACCACGAGGTGACGGAAGCCGCCCTTCGCCATCGTGTCGGCGCAGTCCTCGAGCGACCAGTCGCCGTCGGCGAACGTGGCGCGCGAGGTGAGGTGGTTGCCGATGGTCTCGCTGTCGGGGTCCTCCCCCGCGCCGAGCGAGCGAACGAGGTCGCGCTCGGTGACGATGCCGGGCCCCGGCTCCTCGGGGTCCATGATGACCGCGGCGCCGACGTTGTGCTCGGTCATGAAGGCGGCGGCCTCGCGCAGCGTACGACCGGGCGTGATCGTGAACACGTGCTCGGTCATCGCGTCTCGGACCTTCACAGCTGCTCCCCTCGCGTGCGGATACTCACAAGGCCGACATTACCTCGCGCGGTGGCTGTCATGCTGGGCGCGCATGCGGACGCAGCGGTTCCCGCTCGGCGCGGGGGTGACCGTCGAGCAGCTCGAGGGCGACCCGCACGCGCTGCTCGCGCGACTGCGCGCCGCGGAGCCGGTCTCGTGGCTGCCCGCGATCGACGGCTGGCTCGTGACCCGCCGTGACCTGGCGCTCGCCGCGATGCGCGACGCCGCGGCGTTCACCGTCCAGGACCCGCGCTTCACGACCGCCCGGGTGGTCGGCCCGAGCATGCTCTCGCTCGACGGCCCCGAGCACGACCGGCATCGCGCGCCGTTCGTGGCGCCGCTGCGCCTCGGCGCCGTGCGCGAGACGCTCGCCACGGTCGTGCGCGAGGAGGCGGAGCTGCTGCTCGACGCACTCGAGCCCGCGGGCGAGGGCGAGCTGCGGCGCGGCTTCGCCGGCCCGCTGGCCGCCGCCGTCGTGACCCGCTCGCTCGGGCTCTCGCACGCGGAGGTCGACGCGGTGCTCGGCTACTACGACGCGATCGTGGGCGCGGTCAGCGACCTCAGCGCGGGGCGCCCGGCGCGCGGCGAGGCGGCCGAGGCCATGCGCTCGCTCGCGACGGCGCTGCGACCCGACGCGACCGGCGAGCTCGGCGAGGAGGAGTACGTCGCCAACGCCGCCGTGATGCTCTTCGGCGGGATCGAGACGACCGAGGGCATGATCGCCAACGCGGTCCTGCACCTGCTCGAGCACGGCCGCGCGCCGCTGGAGGCCCTCGTGGAGGAGTCGCTGCGGCTCGAGCCGGCCGCGGCGGCGATCGACCGCTACGCGACCGCGGACATCGAGCTCGGCGACACGCGGATCGCCGCGGGCGACCTCGTGCGGATCTCGATCGCGGCCGCGAACCGCGACCCGGCGACCTTCCCGGAGCCGGACCGCTTCGACCCCGGACGCGCGAACGCGCGGCGCCACCTGGCCTTCGCCGGCGGGCCGCACGTCTGCGTCGGGATGCATCTCGCGCGCCTGGAGGCGCACACGGCGCTCGAGCTGCTGCTCGAGCGCCTGCCGCGGCTGCGCCTGGACCCGGCGCGGCCGGCGGAGGTCCGGGGGCTCGTGTTCCGCAAGCCCCCGGAGCTCCGGGTTCTCTGGAGCTAGCTAGGCCGCGACCGGGACCGGCTCGACCTCGCCGCGCTGGGCGGCCTCCTTGTGCTTCCGGCTCGCCGTGCTGGAGATCAGCACCGCGGCCAGCACCGCACCGAGGATCGCGAAGCCGGCGCCGACCATGAACGCCCGCTGGAACCCCTCGGTGAGCGCGACCGGCATCGGGTCCCCCCCGGCGACCACGTCGCCCGTGCGGCTGTTCGCGATCGAGGCGAGGATCGCCAGGCCGAGCGCACCGCCGACCTGCTGCGACGTGTTGATCAGGCCGGACGCGAGCCCCGCCTCGTGGTTCTCCACGCCCGACACCGCCGCGATCGTCATCGGCACGAAGGCGAAGCCGAGGCCGACGGCCGCCAGCAGCGACGGGAACAGGATGTCGGAGACGTAGCCGCCGTCCGGCGAGACCTGGGAGAACCAGACGAGGCCGCCGGCCGTCAGCAGCAGGCCCATGATCAGCACCGGCTTGAAGCCGAAGCGGGTCGTCAGGCCCGACGCCAGGCCGGCCGAGACAATGATCCCGCCCGCCAGCGGCAGGTAGGAGAGCCCGGCCTTGAGCGCGTCGTAGCCGAGCACCTGCTGCATGTACAGCGAGATGAAGAAGAACATCGAGAACAGCGATGCCGCGACGAACAGCGCCGTGAGGTTGATGCCGGTGATCGTCCGGTGCCGGAAGATCCCCGGGAACGGGACCAGCGGCGCCTTGCTGGAGCGCTCGATCGCCACGAAGGCGCCGATCAGCGCGACCGACAGGGCGATCAGGCCGAGCGTCCGCGTCGAGCCCCAGCCGGCGCTCGGCGCGTCGACGAGCGCGTAGACCAGCAGCGACAGGCCGGCTGTCACCGAGACGGCGCCGGCGACGTCGAAGTGGCGCGCGCCCTCGTTGCGGCTCTCCGGCAGCAGGCGCGGTGCCAGGAGCGCGCCGACGACCGCGATCGGGACGTTGACGAACAGGACCCACTCCCAGCCGGCCCACTCGGTCAGCATGCCGCCGAGCAGCACGCCGACGGCGCCGCCGGAGCCGGCCACGGCGCCCCAGACGCCGAGCGCCTTGTTGCGCTCCGCGCCCTCCTTGAAGATCACGGTCACGAGCGAGAGCGCGGCCGGCGAGAGCAG
>DATFQI010000161.1:0-28929 GCA_035264365.1 Solirubrobacteraceae bacterium | reverse complement strand
GACGCCGCCGCCGAGATCTTCGTGATGGACCGCGCGGTCTGACGCACGGCCCGCCCGGGCATCTCAGCCGCGCAGACCCCGCCTCCACGGAGGGAGCTTCGTCGAGCCCTCGCCGGGCTCGGCGACCGGATCGCCGGTCGGCTCTCCGAGCGATAACAGCTCGTCGGTGCCGAATGTGGCCGCACTCCAGCCCGATTCGGCGACGGGAGACTGAGAGGGCACGGAACCGGCAGTCTGCCGTGTGGAAGCCTCGGGCACGGCAGGGGCGGGCTTGGAGCTCGGGCGCTTCACGGCGCGGCCGTTGCCGGCCCCCGGCGCCGGCCGTTCCGGCGTGCGCGCCGGCGGCTCGTCGTCGAGTGTCCGCATCGGGCGCGGCACTTCACCCGTCTCGAGGTCGACCAGCCGCGATCGAGCTTCCTGGAGCATCCAGTCCCGTCCTCTCGACACAGGTAGGCGGTCGAGTCGATCGATCAGCGCACGGAGCTGCGTGAGCCTGCGTTCCGAAGCCACGATCAGGCCTCTCCGCTCGCGAGGCGTCCCGAGCCGGCGCCGTCCGGGCCTCGCGTGGGAACTCCACCGGCGCGCGGGAGCTGCGCCCAGACCTGGGTGCCCCCTCCGGCGAGCCGCTCGACGCCCCAACGCTCGCTCAGCATCTGCACGAGATTGAGGCCGAGCCCACCCCCCGTGACCAGATCCGCAGGTCGGGCGACGATGACGGCATCCGAGCCGGAATCCTGGACACCGACACGGAAGCAGTCAGGCATCAACTCGACGGAGACGATGACGTCATCCATCGGTGCGCCGCTGTGTCGAAAGCTGTTGGTGACGAGCTCGGACACGAGCAGCTGCGCGCTGTCCAAGGCAGATGCGACGATCCTCTGCTCGAGGCACAGGACCACGAAGTCACGAGCCGCGCCAGGGGCACGCGTGTCCAGCCCGATCACCAGCTCGACAAGATCGCCATCAGCCAGACGGCCGGCCGCGCCCGCGGGAGAGCGCCGGCTCTCGCCCACCCGGACGATCTCGGCCTGCAGGCTCTCGAGCTTCGCGCGCGAACCGGAGCCGTTGGGTGGCGACACGGGATGCCCGTTCGCCGAGGCCGTCCGATCTGACTGCATAAGGCGTCGCCTCCTCGGATCCCCCGTCCGGCCGAAGACTCGAATGCCTGGACCGGCGGAGTGTCCTGTAGAAGGGCGAGAATGGGCCTCGACGGTTCCCGGTCCGGCGTCAACGCCGGCCAGGCCCCGTCAGGGCTCCCGCCCTTGTACCGCGAACGGTAGCGCGTCTCGGATGTCACAGGCGCCGTCCGCGAGAGCGAGCCAGGGGGACCGACTCTCGCCGGCGCGGGCGAAGGTGCCTTCGTCTAACGTCGAGGCTTCAACGAACGGAGCCGGCGACCAGCTGGAGCTGGGAGTCGGTCTCCGGGCGAACGAGAGGAGAGCCGATGGCTCCGAGGAGTTCAGCACCTGCGACCAGCAGCGCCCGCCAGGACGCGGTCACTGCCACCGCGCTGACCGTGGTCCGGCGTGCGCTGATCGAAGGGGTGCCCGTCACCCGAGAAGTCCTCGAGCGCGAGGCCAGCGTCAATCTCGGCGCATCCCCGACCGACGCGATGCAGCAGGTCGACATGGTCGCTCAGCGACTCGGCGTCTCGTCGCTCGGCTGACCCGCGGCGCACTTCCCCAGGACGGGTGGCGCGAGCATCATGCCGCTGTCTCGCATGCCGCGGTCAACAAGGCCGCGAGCTCGGAGGCCGTGAGGAAGGGGAGCCTCGCACGCGCCCCCGTGAGGTCGAAGACGCGCTGCACATGGGCCGGACCGCCGATCAGCCCGAACTCCCAACCTTGCGCGCGCGAGGCCGCATCGACGTCGAGCACCAGATGCACTCCGCTGGAATCCAGGAACGTCACGCCGTATAGATCCAGCACGACCCGCCTCGCCCCCGACGCCGTGACGTGCTCGATTTGCGCGCGTAGCTGCCCGGCCGTTCCGATATCGACCGCTCCGAAGGGGCAGACGCGAACCACGTCGCGCTCCGTCCTCACCACGACGCCAAACGCCGAAAGATCTCCCACCTGGCTGTTCACGGGCATCCGACACCCCCCGGCTCGGCTCGAAGCGCAGAACTGCCCGAACTCCCTCCTGGAGAGAGACCGGATCGCTCCGCTCTGGTAGCCAGGCCCGCGCTTCGCCGACGGCGCCGCTCGGACCCACGCGCACCCTATTCGCGAACCCCGGGCAGCGCAAGCGTTCCAGCAGACGCTCAGGCTTCCTCGTACCCCGTCATGTCCGTCCGTTCCTCTGCGAGCAGGAACATCTCGACCGACACGTCGTTGTCGATGTCGGTCTCCGACAGGAACACGCTCACCGTGCGGCCGGTCGCCTGCTCGACGACGCTCGTGAAGCGCCTGCAGGCCGAGTACTACGGCAAGGGTCCGACGAGGGCGAAGACGTACCTCGTCGACGACCTCGTGGTCGTAGTGCTCGGGGAGACGTTCACCCGTGCGGAGAAGACGCTCGCCGAGCGTGGCGAGCGCGCCGCGATCGAGCACATCCGCCGCCGCTTCCAGCAGCAGATGGCCGACAGGGCTCGCAGTCGCCGTCCGGGCTCATCGACCCGGTCGATTTACCCGGGCCTCGGCCCGAACCAACGGCATCGACCCACCGCAGACGTGATGCTAGGAGTCGGCGCCCGAATTGCTCGTACGCTCTCGCGGCGGCCCGCCATGCCAGTCAAGGCACAACGCCGCCGCGTCGTCCTTGAGCTCGCCGCCGGCCGCCTCCAGGATGGCCTGGACCACGTTCTGCACGGCTTCGCGCGGATGCATCTCCGCTCCCGCCACCAACAGCGCGTCGAGATCGACATCGGCGACGTTGCGCTCGAGCATGCCGTCGGTGAGGAACATCAGGCGGTCGCCCGGGATGAGCGGCAGCGGCTGCACCTGGTACGCGTGGCCAGGCAGGATCCCGAACGGCGGGTCGGGCCGCAGCGCCACGGGCTCGACGCGCCCACCGCGCAGCCGCAGCGGCGACGGATGCCCCGCGTTGACGATGGTCGCCGTCTCCTCCCGGAGGTCGATCCGTGCCAGCTGGCCGGTCACGAAGCCGCCTCTGCGCGCGAAGCCGTGGAGCCCGTCATTGGCCAGGCGTGCCTGCTCGCCGAGCGAGACGCCGGCGCGACGCGCATTGCGGAGCGCCCCGACGAGCACGGTGGCGAGCACCGCCGCACCCACCTCGTGACCCATGGCGTCGGTCATCGACAGATGCAGCGTGTCGCGATCCATCGAGAAGTCGAACGTGTCCCCGCCGACGTTTCCCGCCGGCTCCAGCCAGGCCGCGAGCGTGAACTGTCCCGCTTCGCACGTGTACGACCCTGGCAGCAGGCGGTGCTGGATCTCGGCTGCCAGCGACAGGCGCACCGAGCGCTGACCCCAGGCGAAGAGGTCCGTGAAGCGGCGGTTGGCGATGACGACGTACGCGAGCGCATGCGCGGCGAGCGCGACGTCGGCAAGGGTGTGCTCATCAGGAGCGTCGGCAAGGCGGAGCTCGATCAGGCCGATGGCCTCACCGCGGTTGGTCACGGGCGCGTACAGGCGAGTTCCGCCGTCGTCGCCGCTCGCTTCCACCACGACCGTCTGCCCGGCGAGCGCACGCCCGTGCGGTGTCCCCACCAAGGGCACGCGCTCGGCGGTCTCACGACCGAGGGTGCGCTCGGCCAGCTCGCTGCCGGCGTGCTCGAGCCGGATCAGCGCCTGACCGCTGAAGTCGGCGATCAGAAAGGAGACGTCGGCGGCCCCGACGGCCTTCCTGAGCCGATCGTCGAGAACATCGACCGCGGCCACCGGAGGCGCATCCTCGACCGCCGCGAGCAGTTCTCCGAGGTCCAACCGCGCCGATCGCAGGTCCGCCATGGCGACCACCCTAGACCCACGGCGCCAGCCCGAAGCCCGCAACCCCGGGCCTGTTGATCTGCAGCACTCGCCGGAGCACGAAGTAGGCCGGGCGCGGGCTTCCGTCCGGCCCGACGAGCCCCGAGTCGAATCGAGCTCCGGGCCACTCGCCGAACCACCGGTAGACGTACACCCCCGTGATCCTCGATCGACGCGCTCCCCGCCGCGTGTCGAAGCGCGAGGCGAGGCGGAACATCCAGCTCGTGCATGCCGCCGCGCGCGCCTCGGAGTAGCTGAACTGCCGGCTGTCGCCGAACTTGACGATGCCGTTTGACTCCGTCACCCAGACCTGCCCGGGGACTGTGCGGAGCATGCGGAGGGTGTCGCCCGACGTGAGGCTGTTGACGTCTTGGTAGTTGTGCAGCCCCCAGAGGCCCGGTCGGCCCGGGGCGCTGTGCAGGAACCGCCTCAGGTACCGCCGCATGTCGGTCGTGTCGAGCACGTCGGCTGCCATCACGCGGAATCCTCGACCGCGACGGAGGCGGCGCAGCGCGCGGTAGTAGCGGACCGCGAGGCGCGGGCGCCTGAACGTCGGCTGCGAGATGTGATTGACCTCGTTCCACGCCGAGTAGGTGCGCACCCACGGGTAGCGGTCGTCGAAGGCCCGGACCGAAGCCCGGTAGGCGCGCGCCGACGGGGCCCGGCAGGCGGCGGCGCGGGAGTATCGGCCGTTCACGTAGCACCCTCGGCGCGCGGTAAACGTGACCAGCACCTCCTGGCGTCGCAGCCGCGCGGCCGTCATGAACGCGTCCACCTCGGAGGCGCCACCCGCGCGCTGCCAGTCCCAGGGCACGAGGTAGCGGACGTGGTGCATCCTCAACTGCTGCCAGGCCGGCGATTCGAACATCTGCGGGCTCTGCTCGCCGACGCCGATCCGGTATGTGGCGCCGGCAGGCCCCGGCGCGACGAGCAGCGACGCCGTCAACAGGGCCGGCAGCATCAGTGGGCGCGGTCTCGTGAGTCGCATGTCACCACAGCCACCTCCACCGGAGCGATGTGTCCGGTCAGGTTAAAGACACGCCCCAGGAGCGCACCGCCGTGGAACAGTCTTGCCCCATTTCGGTGAGCGAGTGATGGAAATCCGGTTCTTGACTTCCACCCCACGTTGACTAACGTCGGTCGGCGAAGGGACAGGACGCACCCTATGGGGACGCTCCGAAAGGGGAAGGTGACGTGGGAGTTAACGTCAAACGCGTCGCGGGCGGCGCCATGGTGGTGCTCGGGATGTTGGTTCCAGCGGCACCGATCGCACACGCCGGTGGGCATGGTGACAAGACGCAGACACTCAGGATCGTCGCCGTGGAGATCCAGTCGGAGTTCCTCGACCTCGGCACGCCTGGACCTTCGCTCGGAGACGAGCTGGTGTTCTCCGAGACACTGTTCAAGAAGAAGCGCGAGGTCGGCACCAGCGGCGTGGTCTGCACTGTCGTTCAGGCCATTGCACCATATGACGTCCTCACCTTTCACTGCGTGGGGACTCTGAGCCTCAGGGGCGGGCAGATCACACTCCAAGGGCTGATCGAGGTCCAGGGCGAAGACGATCCGGGACCGTTCCTCGTGGCCATCACCGGCGGCACCGGCAAGTACCGGGGAGCCGGCGGTGAGGCGAAGGTTCGTGACGTCGGCGACGTGACGATCTACAAGCTGCTGCTCGACAAGGGCAAGAAGGACGATCGGCACAAGCATCACCACCACCACCGGTAGCGGACGGCACGGCCGGCGGCCCGCGCGCGGCGCGCGGCCGCCGGTCGCGGCGAGGGGGCGCACCTGTGTCTCGTCCGGGGTGCCCGCCTGACCACCCGACGCAGGCAACCGCCGTTGGCCCGACCGCGCGCGGGCGGCGAAGCTCCGAGACGTGGTCCGCGATGATCCGTGAGCGCTGGATGGCGCTGTGCTTCGGGGCGGGATCGCTCTGCTTCCTGATCGGGCCGTTCCCCGGGTACGCCGAGCTCGTCGGCGCGGCAGCTGACGGCGTCACGTTCTTCGTCGGCTCGATCCTCTTCACCGCCGGCGGCCTGCTGCAGACGTCGCTGAGCTACAACGCGCGCCGGGATCCGGGAGGCGGACGATCGGCGTGGTGGGCGGCGATCATCCAGTCGGCGGGGACGCTGTTCTTCAACGTGACGACGTTCCAGGCCATGGACACGGCGCTGTCGAACGCCGACTACGACCGGCTCGTCTGGCGCCCTGACGCGTTCGGCTCGATCTGCTTCCTCGTCTCGGGGGCGATCGCCTACCGGGCCGCTCCGCGACGGGGTTGGATGCCGGTGCGCGGCGAGCGCGGCTGGTGGCAGCCCGTGGTCAACCTCCTGGGTTGCATCTTCTTCGGCATCTCTGCCGTCGCCGGCTACGTGGTCCCGGCGTCCGGCTCGGAGCTCGACCTCGCCGCCGCCAACTGGAACACCAGCCTCGGCGCGGCCTGCTTCCTGGCCTGCGCCGTCGCCACGTTCCGAGGCGAGCCGGATCAGTCCGGGCGCGATGCCGCCGCGACGAGCCGCGGCGCAAGCACGCCGAGCCTCGTCTCGGGCACGGGCTCGTCGAGCAGCGGCGAGCCTCCGGAGTCCCTGGCGGCCTCGTCCACCGCATCGGCCCAGGCGTCCGCGACGAGCAGCGCAGCGATCGCGCCGCCGGGCGGCACCGCGTCCGCGAGGCGCGTCACGAGGTCCGAGCCGTCGTCGGACGGATAGGCGCGCAGGGCGCGGGTGGTCGCGCGGGCCCGCTGCGCCGCGTCGAGCCGGAAGCCGACGAGGCTCGCGATGAGGCTCCCCTCGCCGCGTCCGCGGCCGGTCAGCGCCATCAGCCTGCCCGTCTGAGCGTCGCGGGCGACGAACAGGAGGTCGAGGATCCGCAGCGGATCGCCGCCGAAGGCGCGCTCGAGCGAGCCCAGCAGGCGGCCGTCGAACTCGGCCGCGGGCGGAAACCGGTAGGCGAGGAGTCGGCTCATAGGCGTGCCGTCCAGCATGCGCGACGGCCGGCCGACCAGTGTCATCCCGATGGGGTGATGCCGCGCGGGCCGGCGACGCCGATCATCTGTCGCTCCGCAGCACTGACCCTCGGACGGGAGGTCCTCTCGATGTCGGTCCATCAGCACCCGAGCAGCTCAGCAGGACCGACCAACGGCGGAAGCGACATCCCGCGGGTGACCGCGCGGCTCGACGCGCTCGCGGCGCAGTACGGGAACCGCTTCCTGCTCGAGTCCGCGCCCGACGAGCGGCTGCCCGAGCATGGGATGCCCGCGGTCGATGCCATGCGCCTGATCGACGAGGAGCTCGTGCTCGACGGCATCCCGATGCGCAATCTCGCCACGTTCGTCACCACGTGGATGGAACCCGAGGCCCAACGGGTGATCGCGGAGAACCTGCACCGCAACTTCATCGACCACGCGGAGTATCCGCAGACCGCCGAGATCGAGCAGCGCTGCATCCGCATGCTCGCCGATCTGTTCCACGCACCCGGCGAGACGACCGGGGCGCGCACGCAGGGCTCCTCCGAGGCCATCATGCTCGGCGCGCTGTCGCTCAAGTGGAGATGGCGCGGACGGCGCGAGGCCGCCGGCAAGGACACCGCGCGGCCGAACCTCGTCTTCGGCGGCGACGTGCACGTCGTGTGGGAGAAGTTCTGCCGCTACTTCGACGTGGAGCCGCGGATCATCCCGCTGCAGCCCGACAAGTACACGATCGGGCCCGAGGATGTCCTGCCCCACGTCGACGAGAACACGATCGGCGTCGCGGCCGTGCTCGGGACCACGTTCACCGGCCACGCGGACGACATCCGCGGCATCAACGACCTCCTGGTCTCGCTCAAGCACGACCGCGGCCTCGACGTCCCGCTGCACGTCGACGCCGCCAGCGGCGGATTCGTCTGGCCGTTCCTGTACCCGGACTCCGCTTGGGACTTCCGCCTCGAGCAGGTGCGCTCGATCAACGTGTCCGGACACAAGTTCGGGCTCGTGTACCCCGGCATCGGCTGGCTCGTCTTCCGCTCTCGCGAGGACCTGCCCGAGGACCTCGTCTTCTACGAGAACTACCTGGGCAAGCGCGATGCGACCTTCACGCTGAACTTCTCCACCGGGTCGGCGATGGTGCTGGCGCAGTACTACAACTTCATCCGCTTCGGCCACGAGGGCTACCGCTACATCATGGAGACGATGAAGACCAACGCCCGCGCGCTGGCGGAGCAGATCGGGGAGATCGGCCGCTTCCGGCTCATCGGCTCCGGCGAGGAGCAGCTCCCGCTCGTCGCCTTCCAGCTCGCCGACGCGCAGAACTACGACGAGTTCGACGTCGCCTCGCAGCTCGCCGCGTCGCGCGGGTGGATGGTCCCTGCCTACACGCTGCCACCGAACGCCGAGCACGTGACGATCATGCGCGCCCTGGTCAAGCTCACCCTCGGCCGCGCGCTCGCGGGCGCGCTCGCGGACGACCTCACCCTCGCCTGCGAGACCCTCGACCACAAGGGCGGGCTGCACGAGATCGACCGCAAGCGCGTGAAGACCGGCACGGGCTACTGAGCCGCGCCGGTTCGCTCCGGCACGCCAGAGGAGCGGCCGGTCGGGCCGGTACCGCGGGCCGCCCATCGATCGCCCGGGGTGCGCGCACCACCGCCACGCCGCCGTGCGCCTCCCGGAGCTACTCCGGCGTGCGCCCTCGCGGCGCCACGGCGCTCCCGGAATGCTGGGACCGTGAGCGCCGCCCCGACCTTCGCCCTCGAAGCCGTCCCGCCGGTCGTTTCCCTCCACGGCCTGCGACCGCGCATCCGGCGCGGCACGGTGCGGCGCGACCGGCTCGTGCGCACGCTGATGCAGTCGGCGGGTCCGTTCGTGGTCCTCCGCGCGCCCGCCGGCTACGGCAAGACCACGCTGCTCAGCCAGTGGGCCGAGCGGGACGATCGGCCGTTCGCCTGGATCCCGCCCGAGGCCGTCCTCGCCGGCACCGCGCTCGAGCACGCGGCTCGAGCGTTCGACGCGTTGCCGGCCCCGGCCGTGGCCGTCCTGGACGGTGCCGACGTCGAGGCGGGATCCGCCGAGCTCGAGGCGTGGGCGCGCGAGCTGCCCGCCGGCTCGCAGCTGGCCCTCGCGACCCGAGCGGAGCCGTCGCTGCCCCTCGGCACGCTGCGCGCGCAAGGTCGCGTGGTCGAGCTGGGCGCCGCGGAGCTCGCGATGACGCGGCGAGAAGCAGCCGCGATGCTGAGCATGGCCGGGGTGGAGCTCGAGCCCTCCGATCTCGCCGCGCTGCTCCGGCACACGGAAGGCTGGCCTGCCGCGCTCTACCTCGCCGCGCTGTCGGTACGGAACCGGCGCGATCCCCACGCGGCCGTCACCGCCTTCGCAGGCGACGACCGGCTGATCGCCGACTACCTGCGCGACGAGATCCTGACCGCGCTCGATCCGCCCGCCGTCGCCTTCCTGCTCCGCACCTCGGTCCTCGCGCGGCTGTCGGGCCCGGCCTGCGACACGCTGACCGGCAGGACCGGCTCCGGGACGACGCTCCGCGAGCTGTCCCGCGCGGGCGTCCCGATCGTGCCGCTCGACCACACGGACCGCGAGTACCGCCACCACCCGCTGCTCGCCGAGATGCTCGAGGCCGAGCAGCGCCGGCGCGAACCGCTGCGGACCGCCGAGCTGCACCGGCGCGCCGCCGCCTGGGCGGAGCGCGAAGGCCAGGTCGACGACGCCCTCGGCCATGCGCTCGCCGCCGGCGACGTCGCCGACGCCGCCGCTCGGCTGTGGGCGATCGCGCCGTCTCGCATCGCCCACGGTCACGTCGACGGGATCCGCAGCTGGCTCGGGCGTCTCCGCCCCGAGCAGGTCTCCTCGCACGCGCCGCTCGCCCTCACGGCGGCCGTCACCCATCTCGTCGACGGCGACCGCGACCGGATCGAGCACTGGCTCGACAGCGGAGAGCGCCTGATCGCCGCCGGCCAGGACGTGGAGGGCGGGCCGACCGCGGTCCGCTTCGTCCTGCGGGCGCTGCTCGCGCGCCGCGGAACGTCGGCCATGGCCGAGGACGCGGCGACGGCGCACCGGCTCACGAGCCAGGACGATCCATGGCACCCGCTGGCGTGCGTGCTGCGGGGGGCCGCGCTTCACCTGCTCGGCGACCGGGACGGCGCGGTCCTGGCACTCGAGGAGGGCGCCCGCCACGGTGGCGTCGTCGCTCCGAGCGCCCAGGTGCTCTGCCTCGCCCAGCTCGCGCTGATCCGTGCCGACGACGAGGACTGGGAAGAGGCGGCGCTGCTCGCGTCCCGCGCCCGCGCCCAGCTCGAGCGCGCGGGTGTCTCCCGGTATCCGATCTCGGCGCTGGTCTTCGCGGTGTCGGCGCTCGTCAGGGCCCACCGCGACCGCGTGGAGGCGGCCCAGGACGACCGCCGGCAGGCCGAGGAGCTGCTCGGACGCCTCGTGGATCCGCCGCCGTGGTACGCCGTAGAGACGCGCGTGGCGCTCGCCCGCACCACACTGCGCCTCGGTGACGCGGCCGGCTCGCGCGCGCTGGCGAACGAGGCGGCACGGATACTGCGCGGCGTGCCCGACGCGCCGCTCGCGGAGCGCTGGGTGGAGGCCTGCCAGAGCCAGGCCGACACCTTCGCCACCTCCGTGCTCGTCGGTCCCGCGTCGCTGACGAATGCGGAGCTGCGCGTGCTGCGACTGCTTCCGACCCACCTCTCCTTCCGCGAGATGGGTCAGTCCCTCCACGTGACCGCGAACACGGTCAAGACCCACGCGCATGCCGTCTACCGCAAGCTCGACGCCTCGTCGCGCTCGGAGGCGGTGGTGCAGGCTCGCGGCATCGGCCTGCTCGACGAGATCGCGCGGATGGCGTAAGACGGTGGCCCGCCGGCGCGCCATCTTCCGCGGACGCATCCACCGGCAGCAGCCCGAGAAGGGCGGGTCGCGTGATGAGCCGACGTACTTCGTCGACCTCGAGCCGGGCGAGCTGTCGGGAGTCTTCGCGGCGCCGCAGTGGCTGCGCGATTGCGGCGTCCTGGCGTGGCTGCTGGTGGGCATCAGCTTGCTGCTGCTCGCGGCGATCACCCTGCTCGCCCTGATCAACACGATCGTCATCCCCGTCGCGACAGCGACGATCATCGCGGCGGTGTGCTCCCCGCTGGTGCGCCGCCTGGCGAAGCACATGCCGCGCGCGATGGCCACCGTCGTCGTCTTCCTCTCGCTGCTCGGCATCGGGATCGGCGTCTTCCTGCTCGTCCTCGGCGGCATCGTCAGCCAGGCGAGCACGATGCAGGCCACGCTCCAGAAGGCCGTCGGCAAGGTGGAGAGCGCACTCCATGACGCCGGGGTGAGCGCGGGCAAGGCGCAGCAGGCCTCGAGCGACGCGAGCTCGACGGTGAGCGACGCGTTCCACGCCCTCCTGGAGGGGCTCGGGGTGGGCCTCAGCGCGCTCGCCTCGCTCGCCGTGTTCCTGTCGTTCACGGCGCTCAGCCTGTTCTTCCTGCTCAAGGACGGGCCGCAGATCCGCGCGTGGACCGAGCGCCACGCGGGGCTGCCGCCGGCGGTCGCGAGAATGATCACGGGACGCACCCTCGGCGCTCTGCAGGGCTACTTCGCCGGCGTGACCGCGATCGCGGCCTTCAATGCGATCGTCATCGGGCTCGGGGCGCTCGTGGTCGGCCTCCCGGAGATCGGCTCGATCATGCTCGTGAACTTCTTCGCCGCGTACGTCCCGTACCTCGGCGCCTGGTCGGCCGGGGCCTTCACGGTGCTGATCGCACTCGGCTCGGAGGGCAGCGGCGCCGCGCTCGCGATGGGGGTGGTCGTGCTGCTCGCCAACGGCGCGCTGCAGCAGATGATCCAGCCGATCGCCTTTGGCGCGACGCTCGGCATCCATCCGCTCGCCGTGCTGATCGTCACGATCGCCGGCGGCAGCCTGTTCGGGACGATCGGGCTCGTCCTGGCGGCCCCGCTGACATCGGCGGCCGTCCACATCTCGACCGACCTCGCGCGTGCCCGGGCGATCGAGAGCCGCGGCTCCGCAGAGGCGCCGAGCGCCTACGCAGAGGGGGCTACCGAACCCTCGACGGAGCGAACGCATGTCTGAAGCTGAGCGGCCGAACATCCTGGTGATCTGGGGCGACGACATCGGGATCACCAACCTGAGCTGCTACAGCGACGGGCTGATGGGGTATCGGACCCCGAACATCGACCGGATCGCCGACGAGGGGATGCGCTTCACGGACTCCTACGGCGAGCAGAGCTGCACGGCCGGCCGGTCGTCGTTCATCACCGGGCAGAGCGTCTACCGGACCGGGCTGAGCAAGGTCGGCATGCCCGGCTTCGACGTGGGACTGCAGGCCGAGGACGTGACGATCGCCGAGCTGCTCAAACCGCTCGGCTACGCGACCGGGCAGTTCGGCAAGAACCACCTCGGCGACCTCAACAAGTACCTGCCGACGGTCCACGGGTTCGACGAGTTCTTCGGCAACCTCTACCACCTCAACGCCGAGGAGGAGCCCGAGTCGCCGAACTGGCCGCCGGCGGAGGACTTCCCGGACTTCAGCGCGCGCTTCGCCCCGCGCGGGGTGATCCGGTCGTGGGCGACCGACACCGACGACGACACCGAGGAGCCGCGCTACGGCCGCGTCGGCCGCCAGCGCATCGAGGACACCGGCCCGCTGACGCGCAAGCGGATGGAGACGATCGACGACGAGGTGCTCGAGCACGCGCTGGACTTCCTCGATCGCCAAGCCGCCGCGGAGACGCCGTTCTTCTGCTGGTTCAACAGCACCCACATGCACTTCCGCACCCATCCCAAGCCGGAGAGCGTCGGCCGGGCCGGGCGCTGGCAGTCGCCCTACCACGACACGATGCTCGACCACGACGACATCGTCGGCGCGCTGCTCGACAAGCTCGACGAGCTCGGGCTGGCGGAGAACACGATCGTCCTCTACAGCACGGACAACGGGCCGCACATGAACAGCTGGCCCGACGCCGGCATGACGCCGTTCCGCAGCGAGAAGAACACGAACTGGGAGGGCGCCTTCCGCGTCCCCGAGATGATTCGCTGGCCGGGGCGGATCCCCGCCGGCGTCGTCTCGAACGAGATCATCCAGCACCACGACTGGCTGCCGACGTTCCTGGCCGCCGCCGGCGAGCCGGACATCATGGACAAGCTCAAGGCCGGCCACACGATGGGCGATCGCACCTTCAAGGTCCACATAGACGGCTTCGACCTGCTGCCGTACCTCACGGGCGAGGTCGAGAAGTCCCCGCGCCCGGGGCTGATCTACTTCTCCGACGACGGCGACGTGCTCGGGCTGCGCTTCGACAACTGGAAGGTCGTCTTCATGGAGCAGCGCGCCCAGGGCACGCTGCAGATCTGGGCCGAGCCGTTCGTCCTGCTGCGGGTGCCGAAGCTGTTCAACCTGCGCACGGATCCCTTCGAGCGCGCCGACGTGACCTCGAACACCTACTACGACTGGCTGATCGACAACGCCTTCATCGTCCTGGCGGGCACCACGCTCACGGCGCGGTTCCTCGAGTCCTTCAAGGAGTTCCCGCCGCGCCAGGAGGCCGCCACCTTCAGCATCGACCAGGTGGTCGAGAAGCTCGAGACCGCGCTGGCGTCCGGTCAATGAGCGGGCCGTCGCCGGCGGGCATGGCCTGGGTGCCGGCGGCGACGTTCCGGATGGGTTCCGACGTCCACTATCCCGAGGAGGGTCCGGCCCACCCCGTGACGGTCAGCGGTTTCTGGATCGACCGTCACGAGGTGACCAACCGGGAGTTCGCCGCCTTTGTCGAGGACACGGGTCACGTCACCGTGGCCGAGCGTCCGCTCGACCCCGTCGACTTCCCGGGCGCCCCGCCGGAGAACCTCGTGCCGGGATCGCTCGTGTTCACGCGCACGCCCGGTCCCGTCGACCTGCGGCACGTCTCGCAGTGGTGGACGTGGACGCCCGGCGCGTGCTGGCGCCACCCGGAAGGGCCAGGGTCGTCGCTCGCCGGCCGCGAGGACCATCCGGTCGTGCACGTCGCCTTCGAGGACGCCGCAAGCTACGCCGCGCGGGCCGGCAAGGCGCTGCCGACCGAGGCGCAGTGGGAGCTTGCCGCGCGCGGCGGGCACGACGGCGCCCAGTTCACCTGGGGCGACGAGCAGGAGCCGCCGGGCCGGCCGCTGGCGAACCACTGGCGCGGCGCCTTTCCGTCGCGCCCGGAGCCCGGTTGCGGTGCCACCGCAGCCGTCGGCTCATACGAGCCCAACGGCTACGGGCTCTTCGACATGGCCGGCAACGTCTGGGAGTGGACGGCCGACTGGTACTCGTCCCGGCACCCCGACGCGGCGGAGCGCCCGTGCTGCGTCCCGCGAAACCCGGGCGGCGGCGCGGAGCGCGAGAGCGCCGACCCCGCCCAGCCGCAGTTCCCGATCCCGCGCAAGGTCATCAAGGGCGGCTCGTTCCTGTGCGCCGACGACTACTGCCTGCGCTACCGGCCCGCCGCGCGCCGGCCGCAGATGATCGACACGGGCATGAGCCACATCGGCCTGCGCTGCGTCGTCGTCGAACCGCGCGCCCGATCATCCGCTTCGGGTGATGGCGGGTCGGCGGGACGCGCATAGCGTGCGGCCATGGCCACGACCGCGGACACCCACACACCCCGCGCGACCGAGTTGAAGAGCTGGCGCGACGGGCCCGCCAAGGACGCGATCCACGCATTCGTCGCGCGCGTCACCGGCGCCGACGGCCACGAGCCGGTGCCGGTCGAGGACCGCGTGGCGGTGTTCGACAACGACGGCACGCTCTGGTGCGAGAAGCCGATGCCGATCCAGCTCGACTTCATCCTGCGGCGCTTCGTCGAGATGGCCGGCGCCGACGCGTCGCTTCGCGAGCGGCAGCCGTGGAAGGCCGCCCGTGAGCGCGACTACGGCTGGTTCGCCGCCCTCATGACGCAGCACTACGCGGGCGACGACTCCAACGTCCGGGTGCTCGCCGGTGGCATCCTGGCCGCCTACGACGGCATGAGCGTCGAGGACTTCGAGGCGCGCGCCGACGGCTTTCTGCGTGGGACGCAGCACCCGACGCTCGGTCGCGGCTACCTCGCCTGCGTGTACGCGCCCATGCTCGAGCTGCTCCACCACCTCGCCGCCAACGGCTTCACGAACTACATCGTCTCGGGCGGGGGCCGCGACTTCATGCGGCCGATCAGCCACGACGTGTACGGCATCCCGCGCCAGCGCGTGATCGGCAGCAGCGCGGCGCTCGCGTACGCGAGCGACGAGCGCGGCGGGACGATCCTGCACAAGCCCGAGCTCGACTACCTCGACGACGGGCCCGAGAAGCCCGTCCGGATCTGGAGCCGCACCGGCCGGAGGCCGCTCCTGGCGGCCGGCAACTCCAACGGCGACGTCCCGATGCTGCACTTCACCCAGCACGCGGACAAGCCGTCCCTGCGCCTGCTCCTGCTGCACGACGACGGCGAGCGGGAGTTCGCCTACACCGCGGGCGCCGAGCAGGCGCTCGAGCGCGCGTCGGCCGACGGCTGGACGGTGGTCAGCCTCAAGGACGACTGGGCCACCGTCTTCTGACGGGCGACCTGTGCCACACGTCCACGTCCACGCGCCGCACGAGCTCACGGAGTCGCCAGGCCACGGTCAAGGGAAGTCCGGCGCCCCCGAGCGCGGGGAGCGGCTGCTCGAGCTCTTCGCGATCCTCCTGCTCTCGCTGACGACGCTCGCCACGGCCTGGAGCGGCTATCAGGCGGCGCGGTGGTCCGGCGAGCAGTCCCAGAGCTTCGCGCGCGCGTCGACGATGCGGATCAAGTCGCAGGCCCGGTCGACGCTCGCCGGGCAGCTGCGCATCGATGACCTCGTCATGTTCAACAGCTGGCTCGACGCGCGCGAGGCCGGCGATGGGGAGCTCGCCGCGATCTACCGCCGGCGGTTCCGGCCGGAGTTCCTGCCGGCGTTCGAGGCCTGGACCGCCCAGCGGCCGTTCACGAGCCGTAGCGCGGTTCCGGGCCCGCTTTACATGCCGGAGTACCGACTCGCGGAGACGTCCCGCGCCGCGGAGCTCGACGCCCAGGCCGACGAGCTCTACCGCGCCGGGACCGCTGCGAAGGCGAACGACGACCACTACATCCTCTCGACGCTGTTCTTCGCCGCGGTGCTCTTCTTCGCGGGCATCTCGCTGCGGCTGGACTGGCGGCCGCTGCGCTACGTCGTCCTCGGGATGGCGAGCGTGCTGCTGCTCACCGGCGTCGCCTACCTACTCACGCTGCCCGTCGTCTAGTCGCGGCTTCCACGAGTTCGGCTCGGGTGGGATCACGGTGACCTGCACGGGGAGCTCCTGGATCCGCTTCGGCAGGTCGTGATGCAGCCAGCGGGACGTGGTGCTCGTGACAGGCCTTCTCGAGCATCGGCTTGGCCTCGTCGAGCGTCCAGTCGTGCAGGTCGCCGCCGCTCGGGCGGCACCATCAGGTCGAAGCGGGCACCCTCGATCGGATGATCCCGGCCGGCTCACCCGTTTCGCACGAGGTCGAGCGGCGGGCGCGGCCATAGGGTTGGCCGATGCGACTCGATCTCGGCAGTTCCGTGCGCTGCTCCGACGCCGCGTTCGGCCGGCTGGAGGACGTCGTCGTCGACCCGACGGTCCAGCGGGTCACCCACCTCGTCGTCGAGGGGGGCGATCCGCACAGCGGGTCGCGACTCGTGCCCGTGACGCTCGCGCGGGGCGGTGCCGGGCCCGAGATCGAGCTCTCGTGCACCGTCGAGGAGGCGCGGAAGCTGCCGGGGGTCGACATGCTCGACTACCTCCGGATCGGCGAGCTCCCCGTCACGGACCCCGACTGGGAGGTCGGGATCAGCGAGATGCTCGCGCTGCCGTACTACCAGCCGGTGGACCTTCCGGGCGCCGCCATTCCCGACTACGAGCAGGACGTGCCGGTCCACTACCACCGCGTGCCCAAGGGCGAGGTCGAGATCCGCCGCAGGAGCATGGTCAGCTCGTCGGACGGTCACGTGCTCGGACACGTCGACGGGTTCGTCGTCGACGACGAGCAGCAGATCAGCCACGTCGTGCTCGAGCACGGTCATCTCTGGGGCCGGCACGAGATCGCGATCCCGATCGGCGCGGTGGCGGCGGTGGAGGACGACGCCGTCGAGCTCTCGCTCACCAAGGCCGAGGTCGGAGCGCTCGAGGGCGTGAGCCTCGATCGCCGGCACCTCCGGCACCGGCGCGACCATCCCGGGTGAACCTCCTCGCCGCGGCAGCCATCGTCGCCGCCTGCGCCGGTGTGGCCATCGGCGCCCTCCTGCTCGTACGCCGGCGCGCGCCGGACGGCGGCTTCTACACCGACGGGGACCGGGCCGCGGGCGTGTTCGGCGTCCTCGCGACGGGCTTCGCCGTCCTGCTCGGGCTCGTCGTGGTGCTCGCGTTCACGAGCTACGACGCCTCGCGCGCGGGCGCGGAGACGGAGGCCATCACGGTCGCGCAGCAGTTCGAGGTGGCCAACCTGCTCCCGGAGGAGGAGGGACGGCGCCTCGGCCGGGAGCTCGTCTGCTACGCCCGCTCCGTCGTCCACGAGGAGTGGCCGCGCATGGAGGCCGGCTCTCACATGGCCGAGACGAGCCCGTGGGGGCTGCGGCTCTACCGGACGCTGCGGAGCATCGACCCGCGCACGCCGGCCGAGCAGGCGGCGTACGCCAAGTGGCTCGACCTGCGCCTCGACCGCGAAGCCGCGCGCAGCACCCGCCTCCACGGGGCGACCGGCGTGATCCCGGCACCACTGTGGCTCGTGCTGGCCGTCAGCGCGGTGATGATCATCGGCTTCATGCTGGTGTTCGCCGACAGCGGCGAGCATCCGGTCGTCCAGGCGACGTTCGTGGGCGCCATCGTGGTGGTCATCGTGGGGACGCTGCTGCTGATCCGCTTCCTCGACGATCCCTACGACCCGGGGCTCGGCGCCCTGCGGCCCGTCGCGATGGAGCGCACGCTCGACGTGCTCGACGACTACCGGCGCGTGGTCGGCGACACTGCGCCGCTGCCGTGCGACGAGCAGGGCAGGGGCCGAACGTGACTGGTTCACGCGATCTTCCCCACCGCGAATGTCGCCTCTGACAACATCACGCCGTGAGGGTGTACTCGGGCTCCGCCATGCCGACCCTCGGCACGGACCCCTCCGAGGTCGCCGCCGGGTCGCTGTTGCGCGTCCGCGTGACCGTCTCGACGCTGCAGAAGCTCGTCGCCGCCGCGATCGTGCCGATGCTCGCGGTGACCCTCTGGCTCGCGCTCACGAACGAGCACCTCGACAAGCCCGAGGCCGCGGGCGTCTACTGGAGCTACCTCGTCGCGACGTCGATGACGATCGGCCTGTACTGGTGGATCCGCCGTCCCGGAAGCCGCTTCGGGCCCCTGCTCGTGCTGTTCGGGCTGCTGACGTGGATCGTGTCGTGGCAGGGCGCCGACGAGCCGCTGCTCTTCGACATCGGCGTGCTGGCCGAGGCGCCGTTCTTCGTGCTCACCTTCTACCTGTTCCTCGCGTTCCCCATGGGGCGCCTGGAGCCGCGTGCGACACGCTGGATCATGGGCGTGCTCGTGCTCGGCGTGCTCGCCTTCTTCCTCCCCTGGGCGCTGTTCTCCCCCGTGATCGCCGGCGGCGGACCGCTGACCCGGTGCGCGGCGGCCTGCCCCGAGAACGTGCTCCAGATCGGCTCGGCGCCCAAGCTCGTCGAGGTGGCGGGCAAGGCAGAGACCTACACCGCGCTCGCGATCGTGGTGGCGGTCCTGATCGTCTACGTGATGCGGTTCCGGACCGCGTCGAGGCCGCAGCGCAGAGCGCTCGCCGCGGTCGGCATGACCTCGTTGCTCTTCCTGCCGGCGTACTTCGTCTACAACTTCGCGGCCTGGATCCTCTACCTCGACGCCGAGACCCTCGACTCTCTCGCGTGGGGGATCGTCGTCACCCGGATCCTTCTCCCCCTCGGCTTCCTGGTGGCGCTGCTCCAGGCCGGCCGCTTCGCCACAGGCGCCCTGCGGAGACTGCTCGAGCGGCTCGCCGAGCACCCCACGCCGGATCGATGGCGGGCCATGATCGCGCAGGCGCTGGATGACGACACGCTCCAGTTGGCGTATCACGATCCAGGTACAGGGCGGTTCCACGAGGCCGACGGCGCGGAGCTCGCTCCCCCGGTCGCCGCGGGACGCGCCTGGGTGCCGGTGGAGCGCGACCGGCAGCCGGTCGCGGCGATGGTGATCGACGAGGCGCTGACCGGGGATCCCGAGCTCGTCCGGGCCGCGTCGGCGGCCACGCTGCTCGCGGTCGAGAACGGCGGGCTCGAGGGCGAGCTGCGCGCGTCGCGCGCACGCATCCTCCAAGCGGGGCACGAGGCGCGGCGGCGGATCGAGCGCGATCTGCACGACAGCGCGCAGCAGCGGCTCGTCGCCCTTCGCATCCACCTGGAGCTCGCGGGCGGCTCGTCCGAGAGCGCCGAGCACCGCGCGGTGCTCGAGCGCCTCGGCACCGAGGTCGACGAGGCGATCGACGAGCTGCGCGACGTAGCTCACGGCCTGCATCCAGAGGTGCTCGCCCAAGCCGGTGTCGGGCCGGCGCTGCAGGCGGTGGCCGTGCGGTCCGCCACCCCGCTGACGGTCAAGGGCGCGCTCCCGCGGCAGTCCGAGGCGGTCGAGTTGGCGGTGTACTTCTGCTGCCTCGAGGGCCTCCAGAACGCCGCCAAGCACGCCGGCCCGGGCGCGGGCGTGACGATCCGGCTGGCGCAGGATGACGGTCGCGTGCGCTTCTCCGTCGAGGACGACGGCATCGGCTTCGATCCCGCGACGACCACGAAGGGCGCGGGCCTCACGAACCTCGGCGACCGCGCTGCCGCCGTCGGCGGCGGCCTGCGCATCGACTCGCGTCCCGGTCGGGGCACCCGCATCGAGGGCGATCTCCCCGCCGCCCCGGCCGCGGACTGACTCATCCCTTCCGGACGATGCGCGCCGGCCGCGGAACGGGTCGCATGTGCGGATGCCCGGATTACGCTCGACGTTGCTCTGCGTGACCGTGCTCGCGGTCGCGTGCCCGGCCGCCGGCGCGGCGGTCGACTACGGCCCGATCTCCCACAAGGGCATGAAGACCGTCGGTCGGGCGTCGACGAGCCTGAAGCTCGGGCTGCAGCTGGGCTTCGTGGCGAACCAGTCAGGCCTGCAGGGCGCCGTGAAGGCCGCCAGCAACCCGGCGTCATCCTCGTACGGTCGCTATCCGTCGCTGTCGACGCTGCAGAGCAAGTACGGCGCGTCGTCCTCGAAGCGCAAGGGGGTCGTGAACGCGTTCAAGTCGAACGGGGTCACCGCCAAGCTCGACGTCACCCATCTGCGCGCGAGTGCAACGGTGAGCGTCGGCAAGGCGCAGAAGATGTTCGGGACCAAGTGGAAGGTCTACCGGACCAGCAGCGGCTCCAAGGTGGCCCTGCCCGTGAACACCCCGAAGTTGCCGAAGGGGATCAAGGGCAATGTCGACACCATCGCGGGGATGCGCGTGCAGCTCTCCGGCGGGAGCTCCTCCGCCGTGACTGCGCAGGCGCCCGCCGACGGCGGGACACCGACGCGGACGGGCACGCCGGCGTTCGGGTGCGTCCCCGCGAGCTTCCCTGCCGCGCTCGCGTCGGACACCGGCCTCTACCCGAACCAGATCCTGACGGCCTACGGGATCGCACCGCTGCAGGCCGCGGGGCTGAAGGGCCAGGGAGCCCGGCTCGCGATCGTCGGCGAGGGGCCCACGCCCGCCTCCGACGTGAACGCGTTCCGGTCGTGCTTCGGGACGCAGGGGACGGCGCTGAAGATCCACAACGCGGGCTCGATCAAGCCGATCCTCGAGAGCTCGCTGGACGCGATGGTCGCCTCCACGGTCGCGCCCGCGCTCTCGCGGTTCGATCTCTGGGTCCACCCGATCAGCGAGAACGACGACGACGGCGACGTCGAGGGCTTCCTGCAGCTGCTCGCGCAGCCGCTGCAGGCGACGAGCAACGGGGTCCCGCTGCCCCACGTCATCTCGGTCTCCTACGGAGAGTGCGAGTCGGTCGTGAAGCCGTACACGGCGGCGCGCACGCTGGTCGAGCGCCAGCTCACCGCCACCGCGGCGCTCGGCATCACCACCGTGGTCGCCGCGGGCGACACGGGCTCCTCGGCCTGCGCGCGCGGCGTCCCCGCGAGCCAGCTCACATCCGCCGACAAGAAGCCGCAGGTGTCCTGGCCGGCCTCGTCCCCGTGGGTGCTGGCGGTGGGCGGGACGAATCTCACGCTCGGCGCCGACAACGCGATCGCCTCGACCGGCGTCTGGAACGACACCGCCTACCCGGCGCCGTTCGCGAGCACGGCGGGAGGCGGGGGCGGCTCGAGCGCCTTCGAATCGCGGCCCTGGTGGCAGCCCGCCCAGTCCTTCGGCAGCTCCGGCAGGCGCATGGTGCCCGACGTCGCCGCCTTCGCCGACCCCCACCCCGGCTACCCGATCGTCTGCTCCAACGGGGTCCAGAGCTGCAAGGGCTCGGGCCAGAGCATCGCCTTCGTGGGCGGCACGAGCGCGGCGGCGCCGCTCGTCGCCGGCATGGTCGCGCTGTGGAATCAGCAGGCGCGCACCCAGGGCCTGCCACGGCCCGGCTTCGTCCCGCCGCTGCTGTACCGGCTCGCGCAGCGCCAGCCGTCGGCGTTCGCCGACGTCACGCAGGGCGACAACGCGCTCTTCGGCGGCTCCTGCTGTCCCGCGCGCGCCGGCTTCGACACGGCGACGGGCTGGGGCTCGCCATTCGCCGACGCGGTCGCGTCGCTGCTCGCGTCGCGCGGGTGAGGCTCAGGCCGGTATCGGTTCACGAACACACATGGGCGCACGGTGTTCGCCGCGGCGGCCCGATGGAAGCCTCCGGAGATGGCCGTCAAGACCCCACCGCGCCCCACCATGCCCGATACGAAGCTCGCCGAGCTGATGACACTGCTCGGCGGCTCGGACACGGTGGAGCTCAAGCTCACCCTCCCCGCCGGCCAGCAGCGCGCGGCGATCCGCAGCCTCGGCCTGGACCCGCTCGACGCCCAGATCCGCCAGGTCGTCTTCTTCGACACGCCCGACCTCGCGCTCGACCGTGCCGGCGTCGTCGTGCGGGCGCGGCGGATCCAGGGGCGACCGGGCGACTCTGTGGTCAAGCTCCGGCCGCTCGACCCCGACCGCGTCGGCGATCCCGTCCGGCGGCTCGAGGGTTTCGGTGTCGAGGTCGACGCCATGCCCGGCGGGTTCGTGTGCTCGGGACGGCTGAAGGCCGAGGCCGACTCCGGCGCCGTCCACAAGGTCCTGTTGGGCGAGCGCGCCCCGCGCAAGCTCTTCACCAAGGCCCAGCGCGCGTTCTTCCGAGAGCACGCACCGAACGGTGTCGAACTGGACGAGCTCGCGGTGCTCGGGCCGATCTTCGTGCTCAAGGCCAAGTGGCAGCCCCGCGACCACGCCCGCAAGGTGGTCGCGGAGATGTGGCTGTACCCGGACGGCACCCGCATCTTCGAGCTGTCGACGAAGTGCCTGCCGTCGGAGGCGTTCCAGGTCGCCGCGGAGGAGCGCGTCTACCTCGGCGAGCACGGGATCGACCTGTCCGGCGAGCAGCAGACGAAGACGCGCACGGCGCTCGAGTTCTTCGCGCGCGAGCTCGCGACCGGCTGAGGCGTCGCGCTAGTCGTGGCTCATCCGTTCGATGCAGACCGCGGCCGCGAGGATGAGCACGTCCTCCTCGCCGGCGGCGATCGCGATCCCGTAGGTGTCGCGCACGCGTAGCCAGCGCTTCGACACCTCGGCGACGGTCTCGCCGTCGCGCTCGAACTCGTACTCGTGATCGACGAAGTTGCCTTTGACCTTCAGCTCACCGCCTCCCTCGACCGTGACGGAGAAGCGGTCGCGGATCCCGACGAGCGCCTTCTTGACCGTCGCGACGTCGCGACCGTCACGCTCGATCTCCATGGTGTCCCGGACCCGGAGCTTCTTCTCCTGGATCTTGAGCAGCTCGCGGCCGTCGCGGTCCTCGAGCACGAGCGTGTCGCGGATGCGCAGCGCCTTGCCGTCGACCTTGATCGCGCGCTCGCCCGACTCCGTCTCGATCCAGTAGTCGTCGCCGATCGAGAACATCTTCTCCCGCATCTGGTAGGTCGTGCCCGCGGGTCGGTCGTGTCGGTGGCGCCTCAGTCCCATTGGCTCTCCTTGTCTCGATGGTGGTGCGCACGCCCTTGCCCGCGGCGAGCCGGCGGAGCAGCCTCTCGGCATGCGAACGAGATACTCGGCGGGCCCGCGGCGCCACCGCCTCGACGAGCCGATGCTGAACCTGCGCACCTTCGGCTTCTTCGCCAGGCACCTGTGGCGCCCGTCGCTGTACGCGGCCGGCGCGCGGGTCGCGCGACTCGCGCCGCGGCGCCGCTGACGGCCCGCACCACCGCTAGCCGACGGATTCCGGGGTGTGCGGACGGACGGTCTCGCCGTTCTCCGCCTCGCCCGCGAACGGCGCCGCCTGCGACACGAGGGGGCTCGGGAACTCGCGCCGCGTCTTGCGGCGCAGGGCCTCGAACCCGAGGGCGAGCAGGCCGGCCAGCAGGATCGCCGTGACCGGGTTGCGCATCGCGGGCGTCGGCGACCACCACACGACGACGACGAACAGGACCGCCGCGAAGACGCCATAGGCGAGCGCCGGCTGCGCCAGGTACGGCGCGACCGCGCGGCGCAGGCCCACCGCCCAGGCCGTCGGGCCGGCCAGCCATGCGCCCCCGACCATCACGGCGCCGTAGAAGATCGCCGCCGTCGCGGCCTGGACGAGCAGCGAGTCGTAGACGTCCCAGACGGCGCGGACCACGGGCTCCGTGGCCGCCGTGTTGGACAGCGAGCCGACGACGTAGTCGCCCGCCCACGCCGTCGCGGCGATCGCGCCGGCACCCGCGGCGAGCAGTCCGATGCCATAGCCGCGGACCGTCCGGCGGCGGTAGGCGGGGGCCACGAGCAGCGCAGCCGCGAACAGAGCGAGCGAGAGCCCCACGAGCAGGATCGGCAGGCCGTCGATGATCTTCGCGGCGTCTTGGGCGGTGTCGAGCTGGTCCGACTTGAGCACGGTGATCTGTGCCGCGCTGGCCGGAAGCGCCGCGCCGACGCGGCCCCCGATCCCGGTCTGCGCCTCGAGCTGGGCCAGCAGGGTCTTCAGGTCGAGCACGACGGTGCCGTTCTGGGTCGACACGGCGGTGCCGCCGCCGTCGAGGACGCGCATCAGCATCTGGTGGGCGGCCCGGTTCGCGTCCTCCCACAGCGTCTGGACCCTGGGCCGCTGCAGGAGCTTGCGCGCGCGCAGCTCCACACGGTCGCGCAGCAGCGAGGCGGCGGGCTGCGCCAGGACCTGGGCGCGCGGCGGGAGCGCGCTGCGGATCTCGGCCTCGATGTCGACGTTCTCGTACAGCTCGTCGGTGAGGAAGGCTGCGGCCTGGTTGCGGACGGCCGGCTGGGCGAGCAGCTCACTGCTCGAGGCCGCCCAGTTGTCCGTGTTGAGCAGCTGCCGGTCCAGCCAGATCGCGTGCAGCGCCAGGAAGGCGAGCACGGAGGCGAGCAGGATGAGCAGGCGGGCGTACCAGCGCCGGGGCGGCCGGGCGGGGGACGGTTCGGGCGGCATGACCCGATGCAACCCCGCGCAGGGCGAGCACGCCAGGGCGCACGCCGGTGTCGCCCGGAGAGGCGAGCCTCCCCGGTCAGAAATCGACGCACGCGGATAACCCGATCCGGCGCCCGGGCACGCTCGCAGACGCTTGGGGAAGCCTGCACCCTCGGCATTGGCGGGCACGTGCCATTGCCGGAGGTGGCGCGGCGGCCCTACATTCGCGCTCAGCCCGTGGCCCCTCCGATGACGCTCGGCCCTCACCCCTCCACGACGCGCAGCGTCCGTGTCCTGACCGTCGACGACCAGGTCCTGTTCCGGCGCGTGGCCCGGGACGTGATCGACGCGACGCCCGGGTTCGAGCTGATCGGCGAGGCCGCGTCCGGCGACGAGGCCCTCGAGGCGGTGGAGCACTGCGCGCCGGACCTCGTCCTCCTCGATGTGCGCATGCCCGGGATCGGCGGGATCGAGGTCGCGCGCCGGCTCGCCGGGACGCACCCTGAGCTGGTGGTGGTGCTGATCTCGATCGAGGAGCGGATCGACGTGCCCTCGGCCGCGCAGCTGGAGGCGGTCCCCCTGGTGCGCAAGCAGGAGTTCGGCCCGCGGCTGCTCAGGCGGCTCTGGGACGAGTACGGACGCTGAGACGCCGCCCCACGGGACAGCCCACGCCCGGCATTTGCAGCGGCCCGGTCGAGTCAGCCGGCGCCCGGCGTCACGCGCACCGCCTGCTCGGCGTAGCGGTCGTGCCCGAGGGCGACGAGCCACCTCCGGAACTCGCGGTGCACCGCCTCGGCGCCGACGAGCTCGTCCGGGAGCGTCAGCTCCACGGGGTGCAGCACGAACGGATGCGATTGCGCACCGCCCATCCCGCCGTGCGAGCCGACCAGCTCCTCGAACGCGGCCACTTCGTCGAGCTCGGCCCAGTACGTGCTGTTGAGGACGATGTCCGGGCAGTGCGCGAACCCGTCGGTCCGCCGCACGTGACGGGCGGCGTTGGGCCCGAACGGCGCGAGCGGGTCGTCACCGTCGACGCGGTCCTCGTCGAGGTACCGCACGCCGCCGGCGCCGATCGCCAGGGCGCCGTGACGCTCTGAGCGGACGAGCAGGAACCCGACGCCGGGGTGGTCGCGCAGGGCCGGGATCACGCCGGGGTAGTGCTCGTCGAGCTGCTCGATCGTGACGCGCCCGGGCATCCGCGGGAACGACACCAGGCCGAGGCAGCCCGAGGCCATGACGACGATCTCCGGCAGCTCCGTGGGCCCGTCCCCGCCGGCCGCGCCTTCGGGGAGGAGCCGGTCGTCGACGCTGCGCCGGGTCGCCCGGCGGACGGCGCGGGCCGGAGCGGAGTCCCCGCCGCCGGCCTCGATCAGCCCGGCGCCGAGGTAGCCGGCCGCCTCGTCGTGGTCCGCAGCGGCCGCCACGGTCTCCGAGCCGGCCGCCTCGCGCACCAGCGCCTCGAGCGTGATGCCGTAGCGGTCGAGGAACGTCGCGCCCTGCGACTGGCCGTGGTCGGCGAGCACCACGAGCCGATACGGCCTGGCGGCATCGGCCGCGGCGGCGGCGATCCGTCCGAGCTCACGGTCGACCCGCCGCAGGGTCAGCAGGCTCTCAGGCCGCTCGACGCCCGAGTGGTGGGCAACCTCGTCGTAGGCCAGGAACGTCGTGTAGGTGACCGGACGCCCCGCGTACATGTCCGCGATCACGGCCTGCACCTGGAGGTCGCGCTGGATGATCGTGCCCCACGCGCGCATCAGCGCGTACACGAAGCCGCGGTGCACGCGCGGGCGCACGTCGAGGCGGCGCTGCTGAGCCGCGCTCCACAGCTCGCTGACGACCTCGCGGATCACGAGCGCGAGCGTGCGCGTGACGTTGTAGGGGTTGGCGAAGTACGCGAAGTAGTCCTGGCCGATCCGGCCCGGACGGTCGCGCTTGGCCACGGTGCTCATCGTCAGCAGGCTGTGCGGGGCGTCGCCCGAGAGGATGTTCGCGCGGCTGGCGCCGTCGGCGAACAGCAGTCCGCGCCCGTCGGAGTGCCGGCGCTCGAGCTCGGCCGCGTCCTTGGGGTGGTTCGTGACGATCGCGGCGTTGCGGTCCTTCTCCCACCAGCGGAAGGCGGGCATGTCGTCGTTGTCGCCGTGCAGCAGGCCGGCCTGGCACGCGCCGGTCTGCGAGGACCAGTCCGTCTCCCAACGCGTGAGCCGGTGCGAGCCGTCGCGCAGCCAGCGCGCCATCGTCGGCGCGTTGCCGTCGCGCATCGCGCGCAGGACGACGTCGTACGCCAGCCCGTCGATCTCCAGGAACAGCAGCCCGGGGACGTCGGACGCGGCCGCGGGCGCGGTGCGGCGCGCGCGCCGCTTGACGACATTGCGGTAGAAGAAGTCGTCGTCGTCGATCGCCAGCAGCGACGTCACGGCGGTGTTGACCACGGTCAGGACGAACGCGACCACGATCGCCGCGCCGAGCGTGTTCACCACGAGGCCCGTGTCGAATTCGGCGACCAGGAGCACCACCGCGCCGTTGAGCACCAGCGAGCCGAGCCCCAGCGTGAGCACCGTGATGGGCAGCAGCAGCCGGATGGCGAGTGGCCACAGCAGCGCGTTCACGAGGCCGATCGCGGCGGCGGCCCCGAGCGCGGGCACGAAGCCCTCGACGTCGACGTTCGACAGTACGGCGCCGGCCAGCAGCAGTGCTCCGGCGCTCACGATCCAGACGATCGTCAGCCGCATGAGGACGTGCCGTGGCCTGCGCCGCTGGTGCATGGGGCGACTTTGGCAAGCCGGACGGGGTGCGGCCATCATGCGCGCACGCTTGATCGTGGCGTGCGGGCACGCCGAGGGGTAGGCGCACCCCACCCGCGGAAGGGTGCGCGCCACATTGAGCGCTCCCCCGCATTACCGGACGATCAGCGCGGTAGATCCACGAACCGAAAGGAGCCGGCATGGCCACAACGCCTGCCAGCGGGGAGCGCGGCCAGTCGCGCGGCTCTGCGGCCTATCCCGTCGAGGGCAGCGGTTGGGTGCTGTTCGCGGGGATCATGATCATGATGGTCGGGGTCCTGAACATCATCTGGGGCATCGCGGCGATCGACAAGTCCTCGTTCTTCGTCCAAGACGCCAAGTACGTCTTCAGCGACCTGCGCACGTGGGGCTGGATCATCCTGGTCCTCGGCGGGCTCCAGCTCGCGGCGGCGTTCTCGATCTGGTCGGGCGGCGGCTTCGGCCGCTGGTTCGGCATCGCTGCCGCCACGGTCAACGCGATCGCCGCGCTGCTGTCGATCCCGGCCTATCCGTTCTGGTCGCTGGCGATCTTCGCGATCGACGTCCTGGTCATCTACGGCCTGGCCGCCTACGGCGGCGACCGCCGCATCACGGCCGGCTGAGCGTCGGCGCACCCAAATGAGAGGAGCACTATGAGCACGCTGATCGCGATCGCCTACCCCGACACCGAGACGGCGGAGGAGGTGCGCGGCATGCTGATCGAGGCCACCAAGGAGCGGCTGCTCGACCTCCAGGACGCGGTCGTCGTCGAGCACCAGGCCGACGGCAAGATCAAGCTCCACCAGGCGGTCAGCACGACCGGCGCGGGCGCGGCCGGCGGTGCGCTGTGGGGCGGCCTGATCGGGCTGCTGTTCCTGGCCCCGCTGCTCGGCATGGCCGTCGGCGCCGCCTCCGGCGCGGTCGCCGGCAAGGTCACCGACGCCGGCGTCAACGACGACTTCCTCAAGCAGCTCGGAGCCAAGCTCGAGCCCGGCGCCGCCGCGCTGATCGCGCTCGGCTCCAGCCAAGCGCCGGACAAGCTGCTCGAGCGCCTGCAGCCCTTCGGCGGCGAAGTGATCCAGACGTCGCTCGACAACGAGCAGGAGGAGCGCCTGCGCTCGTCCCTCGGACAGGGCGCAGCCGTCTGACCTGCCGGTCGGGGCCGGGCGCGCACGCGCCCGGCCCCCGCCGTGCATGGACGACCGCTAACTGAATGTCGATCCGGATCGTCATCGGCGAGGACAGCCTGATCGTCCGCGAGGGCGTGCGCCGGCTCCTCGCGACGGACGCCACCGTCGAGGTTGTGGCGGCGGTGGCCGATGCCGACTCCCTCCGCGATGCCTGCGAGCGCCATGAGCCCGACGTCGTGCTCACGGACATCCGCATGCCGCCCACGAGCACCGACGAAGGGATCCGGCTGGCCGGCGAGCTGCGCGACTCGCAGCCGCACGTCGGCGTCGTCGTGCTCAGCCAGTTCTCCGATCCCTTCTACGCGCTCGCGCTGCTGGATCGTGGCTCCGACGGCCGCGCCTACCTGCTCAAGGAGCGCGTGCACAACCGCGCCGAGCTGATGGCCGCGATCCGCGCCGTCGCCGACGGCGGCTCGATGATCGACCCCAAGATCGTCGA
>DATFQI010000160.1:0-3553 GCA_035264365.1 Solirubrobacteraceae bacterium | reverse complement strand
AGGTCGCGGACCTCGTCCCACTCCTCGCGGTTGGTCGAGTTGATCGTCAGCGCGCTGATGCCGAGCCGCTCCGCCGCCGCGATCTGGTTGCGCATCAGCGCCAGCAGCGGCGAGACGATCAGCGCCGGGCCGGCGCCGCGCTCGCGCAGCAGCGCGGTGGCGAGGAAGTAGACCGCCGACTTGCCCCAGCCCGTCCGCTGCACGCACAGGACCCGGGCGCGATCGGCCACGAGGTCGCGCACGGCCTCGAGCTGATGCTCGCGGAACTCGGCCTCGGGCCCCGCGAGCTCGCGGAGCAGCTCGTTGGCGCGGGCTTCGAGCGTGGCGGTGTCGGACATCGTGACCACGTTAGGACGTAGCCCGGATTGTTCGCCCCCTAGCTCGACAACAGCTTCGGGACGACCTGCTTCTTGCGGCTCATCACGCCGGGCAGGTCGATCGCGCCGTCGTCCGCCGCGGCCCCGAAGGCGCGCGCGACCGCCGCGACGTCCCCCGCCACCAGCAGCGTCGTCCCGCGCGCCGCGATGTCGGTGACCATCAGCGCGGCGACGGCGTGCCCGCCGTTCTCGCGGGTCGCCTCGAGCGCGTCCCGCAGCTCGTCCGCCCGCTCGCGCAGGTCCACGCCCACCACCTCGACCTGCCCGATCAGCGCGGTGCGGTCGCCCGCCAGGTCGTACGTCTTGGCATCCCGCGAGACGATCGCCTCCGCCGACAGGTCCGAGACGTCGGACGAGGCCCGGAACATCTCCATCCCGAAGGCCTCCGGATCGACGTCGAGCTGCTCGCCGAGGCGGCGCGCCGCGCGGGAGTCCCGGTCGGTCGTCGTCGGCGAGGTGAGCACCACGGTGTCCGACAGCAGCGCGGCGCGCAGCATCGTCGCGGCGGGCCGGCCGGGCTCGAGGCCCTCGGCCCGAAAGCGCTCCGCCACGAGGGTCGCGGTCGAGCCGACCGGGTCGAACGTCGCCCGCACGGGCGCGTGCGTCTCGATCGAGCCGATGTGGTGGTGGTCGAGGATCTCGACGATCTCGGCCTGCTCGATGCCGGGGGCGCTCTGCGCCGCCTCCGCGTGGTCGACGAGGATCACCTTCCGGCGCGGCGGGGCGACCAGGGCGGAGCGCCCGACGAGCCCGAGCGGCCGCCGCTGCTCGTCCACCACCACGGCGGCCCGGTAGTCCACGTCGAGGATCTCGGGAGTGACGTCGTCGAGCATGTCGTCGGGCGCGACGGTGAGCGGCTCGCGGTCCATCAGCCGCCCGACGGGGACCGCGAGCTGGATCATGCGGGCGCTCACGTAGGAGTCCAGCGGCGAGACGATCAGGTTCACCCGCGCCTCGCGCGCCGCCGAGAGGACCTCCTCGCCCGGGCGCGACCCGTTGGAGAGCACGAGCAGGTCCACGCCGAGGTCGACCGCCGCGAGCTGGGCGTCCGGAAGGTCCCCGACGACGGCGATGTCCCCCTCGCGCACGATCCCGCTCAGCGCCGCCGCCTCCATGGCCAGCACCCACAGCCGCCCGGAGACGTCGCCGTCGCCGGTCACGAGGATCTCGCCACCCAGGACGTCGCGCACCGCCTCCAGGCGCACGGGGCGGCTGGAGAAGTCCGACGCGTCCTGGGACTCGCGGATGTAGCGGCGGGCGAGCGAGCGCTCGGAGAGCACCCCGGCGAGCGCGCCCTCCGCGTCGAGCACCGGCACGACGTCGGCGGCGTGCTCGCCCATGGCGAGCCCCACGTCGCGCACGGGGTCCTCCTCGGAGGCGGTGACCTGGAACGAGCGCATGACGTCGCGCGCCCGCAGCTTCACGTGGTCGAGGAGCACAGGAGCGTCGGCGCCGGCGCGGTCCAGGGCCCACGCCGTCTGGGCGTTGACCTCGCCCAGGCGGGCCGCGACGTACTCGTGCCCGGAGTCGACACGGCCGCGCAGCTCCGCATAGCCGATCGCCGACCCGATCGAGTCGAGATCGGGGTTGCGATGGCCGGTGACGAGGATCCTGGCCACAGCGCGCAGAATAGGTCCCCGGTGCCCTCCGCCTTCGTGTACCTCCTCCGCTGCGCCGACGGCTCGCTCTACTGCGGCTGGACCGTCGACGTCCCGCAACGGCTGAAGGCCCACGCCACAGGCAAGGCCAGCCGTTACACGGCCACCAGGCGCCCGCACAGGCTCGCGGCCGCGTGGGAGGTCCCGACCCACACCGACGCGCGCAAGCTCGAGGCCCGCATCAAGCAGCTCACGCGAACCGAGAAGCTGCGCCTGACCCGCGGCGCACCGCTCGAGGGCGCGACCCCGGTGCGGTTTCCTTCACCGGTCCCGTAGGGGAGGTTCCTCCCGCGGGAGGCATGGCACCCGCCTTTCTCCGGAGCCCGGAGAAAGTCATCCTGAATGTCGTCAGGGAACACGCCATCGACCGGGAACACATGAACTCCACAACCGAACCCGAGCGCGCCGACGAGCGGGCGCACGCTCGGCGCGACGCCATCCTGCTCACCGTGACGGGCCCGCTCGTCACCGCCATCCTCGTCGCCACCTGGGCCGCCGCCGGCGCGGGCTACTTCTGGCCCCTGTGGCCGCTGATGGGGATGTCGATCGCGGTCCTGATCGCGCTCTACCGCGCGTTCGGGCCGCTCCCTCAGGCCGCCGCCGCCGGCTCTCCCGAGCCACCCGCCGCGCGACCGATGTAGCGGCGCCCGATGTGGGCGGCGATGCCCAGCACCGCGAGCGCGAGCACGGGGTGGAAGGCCGCCAGCCAGCCGGCGTCGTCGCGCAGGCCGGGCAGCGACGTCTGGATCGTCGTCACCACGAACAGCGAGACGCCAAGGATGATGTCCTGCCTCGTCCGCGGACCGAGGATCGAGAGCAGCAGCACGAGGATCGTGAGCGAGTGGATGCCCCACCCGAGCCCCTCGTGAGCCTCGAAGGTCTCCCCCGCGAACAAGCCGAGGCCGGCGAGGAAGAACTGCACGACGCCGAGCAGCACGATCAGGTAGCCGAGGCCGGAGTAGGCGGTGCTCAATCCCTTGCGCATGGCGCGGCACCTTAACGACGACACCGGCCGGACGCCGTGCGGACGGCGGCCGGCCGGTGACTTGACGGGCCCCCTCCCCCGGGGGCCCTGGGTCGCTAGAAGCCCAGGTTCATCACGTCGTCGACGTTGTCCTTGGTGACGGTGGTCGCCGGCACCGTGATCTTCGACGGGACCTCGGGTTCGGTGAGCTCCTCGAAGCCCTGGCCGCGGACGATCAGGCGCGCCATGCGGATCGCCGATGCGGACATCGACGGGTTGTAGAGGAACGTCGCCCGGTACAGGCCGCCCTCCTTGATCTGCTCCATCGCGGCCTTCGAGCCGCCGGCGCCGGTGAGGAACATCTCGTCCTCGCGGCCCGCGTTCTGGATCGCGGAGACGACGCCCTCGGCCATGTCGTCGTCGTGCGTGTAGACGGCGTCGATGTCCTTCTGCGCCTGCAGGATGTTCTCCATCACCGACAGGCCCTTGTCGGGGACGAAGTCGGCCGGCTGGCTGGCGACGATCTTCACGCCGTCCTGGCACTTGCGCTTGAG
>DATFQI010000159.1:0-21479 GCA_035264365.1 Solirubrobacteraceae bacterium | reverse complement strand
TCGCGCAGGGTGACGTCGCCGTGGCGCTTGGCCAGCCGCGCGCCGTCGGGCCCGAGCACCAGCGGCACGTGGGCGTAGGAGGGCTCAGGCAGCCCCAGCGCCCGGGCGAGCCAGAGCTGCCGCGGCGTGGAGTCCGCCAGGTCGGAGCCGCGCACGACCTCCTCGATGCCCTGGTCCGCGTCGTCGACCACGACCGCGAGGTTGTAGGCGAACGCGCCGTCGCCGCGCCGCACGACGAAGTCGTCCACGACCCCCGAGAACCGGCCCAGCAGGCGGTCGTCGAACGACACCGCAGCGCCGCCCGCCCGCACCCGCAGCGCCGGCGGCCGACCCGAGGCCCGCTTCTCGGCGAGCTCCGCGGCGCTCAACCGCAGGCAGGTCCCGGGATACGCCCCCTCGGGGAGCGGACCGTGCGCCGCGCTCGCCGCCTCGCGGATCTCGGCCCGCGTGCAGAAGCACTCGTAGATCAGCCCCTCCGCACGCAGTGCCTCCAGGGCCGCCTCGTAGCCCGCCACCCGGCGCGACTGGTACTCGACCGGCCCGTCCCAGTCGACCCCCACGGCCGCGAGGTCGTCCAGCTGCTGCACGTCCAGCCCCGGCCGCACCCGCCCCGTGTCCAGGTCCTCCATCCGTACCAGGAAGCGGGACCCGGCCGAGCGCGCGAACAGCCAGGCCAGCAGCGCCGTGCGGAGGTTCCCGAGGTGCAGGACGCCCGTCGGGCTCGGGGCGAAGCGGCCGGCGCTCACACCGTGAACGGCAGCGAGTCCGCCACCTCGGCCAGCCGCGGCGCGTTGCGGTCGCGCTCCGAGTACAGGAGCTCGAACCCGGTCGGCCACTCGATCCCCACTTCGGGGTCGTCGAAGCGGATCCCCGCCTCGGTCGCGCCGTCGTAGTAGTTCGTGCACTTGTAGACGAAGTCCGCGGTCTCCGAGAGCACGCAGAAGCCGTGCCCGAAGCCGACCGGGATCCACAGCTGGCGGCCGTGGACGTCGTCGAGCTCGGCGGACTCCCACTCGCCGAAGGTCGGAGAGCCCCGCCGCAGGTCCACCACCACGTCGAGCACCGCACCGCGGGCGCAGCGCACGAGCTTGCCCTGGCCGGGGTGCGTCTGGAAGTGGATCCCGCGCACGGTGCCCTGCCGCGAGCGCGAGTGGTTGTCCTGCACGAACGCCGACGGGACGCCGTGCGCGGTCCACGCGTCGTCGCGCCAGGTCTCCATGAAGAAGCCCCGCTCGTCACCGTGCACGGCGGGCTCGAGCAGGACGAGTCCGTCCAGTCGGGTGGGCAGCCGGCGCATATCGGGGGAGGAGGTTAGGGCGCGGTCGTCGAAAGATCGCCTCGCCATGCCGAGGACCGTTCCCATGCCGCCCGCTGCCAAGGGCCACCAGACCCTGTCCGCCTACATCTCCTCGCGGTTCGACGAGTTCTCGCGTTCGCAGAAGGATGTCGCGCAGTACGTCGTCGACCACCTCGACGAGATCGCCTTCCACACCGCGGAGGAGCTCGCCCGCCGCGCGAGCACGTCCTCCTCGACCGTCGTGCGCTTCGCGCAGGCGCTCGGGTTCGAGGGCTTCCCGGAGCTGCAGGAAGCCGCGCGCGACGAGTACCGCCAGCACCACCGCCGCTTCGCCTCGCCGCCCGCCGGCCTGGAGCCGACGTCGGCGCCGCTCTTCTCGCTCGACCAGAACCCGTTCGAGCAGGCGATCGCGGCCGACCACGTCAACGTCGAGGACACGGCGCGGAAGGTCTCGCGCTCTGAGGTCGAGGCCGCGATCGAGGCGATCGCCTCCGCCGAGAAGCTGCTGATCGCCGGCACCGACCAGATGGCGTTCTTCGCGTCCTACCTGCGCCACCTGCTGATGCTGCTCGACGTGCGGGCGGAGATCGCCGCCTCGCCGTCGCAGGAGACGCTCAGCCGGCTCGGCCGGATCGACGAGAACACGCTCGTGATCGGCCTCTCCGCCGGTCGCCCGCATCCGCTGGTCGTGCGCGCGATGAAGATCGCCCGCCACCGCAAGGCGACGACGCTGGCGATCACCGACGCGACGCTCTCAGAGGTCTCCAAGCTGTCGGAGCGCACGCTCTACTACTCGTCGAGCTCGCCGGCCTTCGTGCGCTCGCACGTCGGCCTGCTGTCGGTGCTGCAGGCGCTCGCGTTCGGGCTCTACGCCCGCGATGCGGCCTCCTACGACGACCGCATCCGGGCGTTCAAGCTCAAGTGACGGCGGCGCGGTCGCGCAGGACGGCGATCGCCTCGCCCACCTCGGGCAGCGCGTCGACGCCGGCCGCGATCGCGGCCGCCGTGGTGGCGTAGGCCGGGTCGGTCAGCAGCGTCCTCACGGTCGCACCGATCCGCTCGGGACCGTCCACGACGAGCCCGGCGCCGGCCTCCTGGACGGCGCGCGCGTTCAGCGGCTGGTCACCGAAGCGCGGCGCCAGCGCGAGCGGCACGCCGGCCGCCAGCGCGGTGCGGACGGAGCCGGCGCCCGCGTGGGAGACCATCACCGCCACGTGGGGGAGCACGGACGCCTCGCGCACCCAGGGCTCGGCGTGCACGCCGGCGGGCAGCGGGCCCAGCTCGGCCGGGTCGCGGCGGCCCGTGTTGAGCAGCACGCGCACGTCGACCGCCGTGAGCTGCTCGATCGCGTCGCGGTAGAGGCCCGGGTAGGCGTCGCCCTGCGGCGCGACGGTGCCGTAGGAGACGTACACGAGCGGGCGCCGCGCATCGGCGCGCCAGTCGCCGGGCGGCACCTCCAGGCTCATGTGCGGCTCGCGGTAGTGGCCGGCGGTCACGCCGCCGTCGAGCGCCGGCGGCGTGAGGGTGACGCTCGCCGAGGCGAGCAGCCGCTCGCCGTCCGGATCCGGCTCGAGCCCCAGCATCACGCGCAGGGCATCGACGTCGGCCGCGGCGAAGCGCGCGATGTAGGCCTCCAGCGCGGTCATGTGGACCGCGACGCGCACGGATGGCAGCGCCGCCTGCTCGGCGACCAGCGCGGCGGCGAACTCGCACGACTCGTGCATCAGCACGTCCGGTTGCCACTCGGCGACCGCGCCCATCACGCCGGGCAGCGCCGCGCGTGCGTGCGTGCCGGCGAACAGCTCGCCGATCACGATCCGGTTCGCCTCGTCCGGCCCCGCGGCGTGGGCACGCGCGAACACGGCGTCGCTCAACGCCGCCGGTGCCTGCGGCAGCGCCCACGCCTCGTGCCCGGCGTCGAGCACCAGCCCGGTTGCCGTCTCCGGGGTGGCGATCAGCACGTCGTGGCCCTGGTCTCGGAACGCGTCGGCGAAGGGCAGCAGCGGCCGCATGTGGCCTTCGCCCCGGATCGTCGTCATCAGGATTCGCATAGGTCCAATGACGCCGCGGGGGCAGGATCTATTCCGCCGGTTTGGACAAGAGGGGGCTCCGGACCGTGGCTATCCTGCGATGCACGATGCGAGACGAGTCCACTTTCCGCGTCAAGGCCGGGCTGGCCGAGATGCTCAAGGGCGGCGTGATCATGGACGTGGTCGACGCCGAGCAGGCCAAGATCGCCGAGGACGCCGGCGCCGCCGCCGTCATGGCGCTCGAGCGCGTTCCCGCCGACATCCGCCGCGACGGCGGCGTGGCCCGCATGTCGGACCCGTCGCTGATCAAGGGCATCCAGGAGGCCGTGACGATCCCGGTCATGGCGAAGGCCCGCATCGGCCACTTCGCCGAGGCGCAGGTGCTCGAGTCGCTCGAGATCGACTACATCGACGAGTCCGAGGTCCTCACGCCCGCCGACGAGGCCAACCACATCGACAAGTGGAACTTCAAGGCGCCGTTCGTGTGCGGCGCCACCAACCTCGGCGAGGCGCTGCGCCGGATCTCCGAGGGCGCGGCCATGATCCGCTCCAAGGGCGAGGCCGGCACCGGCGATATCGTCGAGGCCGTGCGCCACATGCGCCGGATCACCGGCGAGATCAAGGCGCTGACGGTGATGGACGACGCGCAGCTCGCCACGGCCGCCAAGGAGCACCAGGCGCCGCTGGACCTGGTCCGCCTCCTCGCGCGCGACGGCAAGCTCCCGGTCGTGCTGTTCTGCGCGGGCGGCATCGCCACGCCGGCCGACGCGTCGCTGATGATGCAGCTGGGCGCCGAGGGCGTGTTCGTCGGCTCCGGCATCTTCAAGTCCTCCGACCCGGCGACCCGCGCCCGCGCGATCGTCGAGGCGACCACGCACTTCGAGGATCCCTCGCGCGTCGCGCGCGCCTCCGAGGGCCTCGGCACCGCGATGACCTCGCTCGAGACGCGCAAGCTCGAAGAGGGACAGCTGCTCGCCAACCGGGGTTGGTAGCGGGTATGCCGCTCGTCGGCGTCCTCGCTCTGCAGGGAGACTTCCAGGCGCACTCGCGCATGCTGCGCGGGCTGGGCGCCGACGTGCGCGAGGTCCGCACCCCGGCGGGCCTCGAGGGCCTCGACGGCCTCGTGATCCCCGGCGGGGAGTCGACGACGATGACGCTCGGGATCGCGCGTGAGGGGCTCGGCGAGCCGCTGCGCGAGTTCGCCGCCACCGGCACGCCGGTCCTCGGGACCTGCGCGGGCATGATCATGCTCGACCGCGACCACCTCGGGATCGCGGACTGGCGCTGCGAGCGCAACGCCTTCGGCCGCCAGATCCGCTCCTTCGAGGCCGACCTGCGGATCCCCGGCATCGCCGGCCCGCCGGTCCGCGCGGTCTTCATCCGCGCCCCGTGGATCGCGGAGCACGGTGAGGACGTCGAGATCCTCGCGTCCGTCGACGGCCATCCCGTCGCGGCGCGCCAGGGCAACCTGCTGGCGATCTCCTTCCACCCGGAGATCGCGGGCGAGGCCCGGCTGCACGAGCTGTTCCTGCGCGAGGCCGCCGTCCGCGCGTGAAGGACCTCACGCTGTACTTCGTCCGCCACGGCGAGTCCGTGGCGAACCTGTCCGACCGCAACGGGGACAGGCGTCCCGACGACGCCGACCGGCTCTCCGAGCTCGGCTGGGAGCAGGCGCGCGGCCTCGGCCGGCGGTTGGAGGGGGAGGGGCTGGAGCTGATCGTGGCGAGCCCGATGACGCGCGCGCAGGAGACGGCGCAGGGGATCGCGGAGGTGCTCGACCTGCCGGTCGAGACCGACGAGGACCTCTACGAGGTGCGACAGTCCGACGCGTTCTACGCCGCCTCGCCCGACTACGGCGACACGGGCACGCTGAGCTGGATGCCGACCGTGCCGCCGGACTTCGCCGAGCCCGGCGCGGAGTCCTTCGACGACGTCGTCGCGCGCGTCCGGCGCGTGATGGAGCGCCTCGGCGAGCTCGCCTCGGAGCGGCGGATCGTGGCGGTGAGCCACCACAACTTCCTGCACTTCTTCCTCGGCGTGGTCTTCTTCGGCGACGCCTTCACGCCGGCGCTGGTGCCCGGGCTCTTCCAGGCGGGCCACGCCAACACCGGGATCACGATCTTCGAGCGCTTCGCGAGCCGCGAGTTCGACGGCCTCGACCTGCCGGGCTGGGTCCTGACGACCTGGAACGACCGGGCGCACCTCTAGCGGACGAACTGCGGTCGCGGCCCGTGCGGGCGACGGCCTGTTTGCGGCGCGGCGGCCGTGGCAAGGGTGACGGTATGGCCCGGATCCCCGCACCCCCGCTCGCGCTGAGCCAGCTCGGCCGCGCCGCCCACGACGCCGGGCTCGCCGGGCTGCTCGGCGGGAACCTCTTCGGCCGCTTCGCGCTGCACCCGAGCGTCACCGAGCTGTCCGATCCGGCGGAGCGCGGCAAGCTCGTCAACGCCGCCTGGCGGCGCTACGGGGCGATCAACTCGCTGTCGCTGCTCGCCGTGACCACGGGCTGGGTCGGCGCGCGGCTCAACGAGGCCGCCGACGGGCGCCTGTCGCCCGGGGAGCGCCGTCTCGCGCGCGCCAAGGACGTGCTCGTCGGGGTCGTCGCCGTCACCGGCCTGGCCACCGCGGCCGAGGGCATGCGGTTCGCCAAGACCGCGCCCGGCGGCGCCGTGCCGCTGCGCGACGGGGACCACGCCGCCGAGGAGGCGAGCGAGGCGGCCCGGCGCTCGAAGCGGCGCGTGAGCGCCCTCGGAGCCGCCAGCCTGGCCGCGGAGACCGGGCTCGTCGCGGTCAACGCGGCGCTCAACCAGCGCAACTTCCGCCGCCCGCCGGCCCGTCGCCTGGTGCCGCGGCTCGGCCGGGTCTAGGCGAGCTTCGCCAGCCCCTCCGCGACCTCCATCAGGTCGCGCCCGCCGACGTCGGGCTCCGGCACGCCGTCCGGCAGCACGAGGTCGCGGCGGGCGACCCAACCCGTGCGCAGGCCCGCGGCCTTGGCGCCCGCGACGTCCCACCAGTGCGCCGCGACGAGCGCGACCTCCTCGCCGCCGGCCTCGACGCGCTCGAGCGCCATCCGGTAGGGCCGCGGGTCGGGCTTGAAGGCGCCGGACTCGGGCGCGCTGATGACGACCTCGATCCGGTCGCGCAGGCCGGCGAAGCGCAGCACCCCGTCGGCGGCCTGCGCGGAGCTCTGCGTGAGCACGCCGAGCCGCAGGCCGATCCCGCGCAGCTGCTCCAGCGCCGCCGGCGCGTCGATGAAGGCCGGCATCGCGCCCATCAGGCCGATCGCGTCGTCGGCGGCCGCCGGGTCGCGGCCGGCGAGCCGCAGCCGCCGTCGCAGGCCCGCGCGCACGAGGTCCCTGAACTCGGCCTCCCGGCCCGTCAGCGTGACGACCATCGCGAGCTGGATCGCGTCGTCGACGGCGTGGCCGACCAGCTCCTCGTCGGCGCCGCTGTCGCCGAGCGGCTGCGCCATCACGGCGGTGTCGACGAGCGTGCCGTTGAGGTCGAAGAGGACCCAGCGCAGCGCCATCAGCAGCCCTCTACGATCAGGCGGATCTTCACGTCGAGCGGCAGCTCCTGCGTGGTCTCGTTTCCCTCGGCGTCGCGCATCGCGAGCTCCGGGCCCGCGAGCGGGACCGTCTGACCGCCGTAGTCGCAGCCGTGCACCGTGCCCTCCACGGTGACCTGGCCGCGCGCTCCGGGCGGGATCTTCACAGGCGCCCCGACCACCTCCTGCGGCACGAACGCGCCGTCGCGGTCCTCGTCGGCGACGACGTCCGTGACGGAGATCTCGCGCTCGGTGACGTTGCGGACGGCCACGGCGTAGCGGATCGTCTCACCTTCGCGCGGCGGCAGCTCGAAGATCGGCTCGCCGGCGTCGGGGTTGTTGGAGCCCTGGCGCTCGGCCTCCTTCCCGGCGGGCACGATGCCGGCGGGCGGGCTGATGCTCTCGTAGCCGACCCAGATCTCGCCGGAGCCGCAGCCCGCGAGGCCGAGGGCGAGCATGACCGCCGCGGCGGCGCCGGCGCGCCTCACGCGGCGCTGCCGCGCAGCAGGGGCCGCCGCGCTGCAGCGAGCCGCTCGCGTGCCGGGACGGCGCCCAGCGCCACCGAGACGAGCGCGCAGCCCACGGCCAGACCGGCGACCGCGGCCGGCGCCAGCGCGCAGGCGAAGCCGAGCGCGACCGCCGAGCCGGCGGAGGCGAGCGCGATCCCCGGCAGCAGCGAGCCCGTGGCCACGTAGAGCGCGCACAGCGTGAGCCCGAGCAGCATCGAGAGCACCGCGACCCCCGGCCGGCCGGCCAGCGACGTGAGGCCGCCGAACAGCACGGAGACGATCAGCGCGGCGGGCAGCGGGCCCTTCCACGCCCACAGGGCCGGGAAGGCGAAGCCGCGCAGCAGGATCTCGCCGGCCACGACCGGCAGCACGGAGGTCGCCAGCGCCGAGGCGATCAGGCCCGGGCCGAACGGGACGGCCTCGCGCAGCGGCAGGTCGTAGATCTGGGCCGTCAGGGTGCGCGTGTCGACCTCGGCGGGCACGTCGAGCGAGCCGCGCAGGTCGCCGAGCACGGCCCACAGGGCGGCGAACACGCCGAGCACGGCGGCCGCGGCGAGCGTCGTCAGCAGCGCGCCGGCCGGGTCGTCCGGCGCGCGCAGGCCGAGCTGCTCGCCGCTGACGGACCGCGTGAGTCGCGCGGTGGCGCAGACCACGGCGACGATCCCCGCGGCCGTCAGCACCGCCGCGAGCAGCGCGATCGCGGGCGAGGTGCGGTCGAGCCCGGCGATCGCGGCGGGGATCGCGGCCCCCAGCGGCGCGAGCGCGGCGACGACCAGCGCGGCCGCAAGCGCGAACACGGCCGCCGGCGGCGGCCAGGCGGGGACGCGGTCGCCGAACGGCCGCATCAGTCGGCGAACCGGAAGCTGTCGACGATCGGGGCCGGGTCGAACTCCTGCCCGTCGCGCTGCGGTGAGGCGACGCTGAAGAACACCACGTCGCCGTTGTCGCGCAGCAGGTCGAGCCCGTCGGAGTGCACCTCGACCGGGTCGGTGCCGCGCCCGGGGGGCGTGACGGTGGTCGAGCGCAGCGCCCGCTTGGACCCGGGGATCTCGACCTCCTCGTCGGACTCGACCTTGCCGTTGTTGACGTCGCGCACGACGATCCGGGACTGGTCGACGAGGCTGTCGAAGCGGTCGCCCGCCTTCGGCGAGATCGTCAGCTGGATCAGCCCGTAAGGCGTCTTGGCCTTCTCGGGCGGCGTGATCTCGACCGCGGGGGCGCCGTCGGCGTCCGTGCGCTCGGCGACCTGCCAGTCGCCCGGATAGGCGAAGGAGATGCCGGTCGTCTCGAAGGTCTTGTAGCCGTCGGGCACCTTGGGATCACCGCTGAAGTCGTTGCCGCCGCCGCAGGAGGCGAGCGTCCCGGCGGCGAGCACGCACAGCATGAGAGAGCGCTTGTTCACCCGCATGATCATGAAGGCTGCTCGCACAGGCGCGGCTCGAAGCTCCCGCCCGGCAGGCGCACCAGCCCGCTGCGGTCGCTCTGGCTCTCGCTGCTCGAGCTGCCGCCGGCGCCGCCGCCGATGCCGACGCCGACCTTGATCGCGCCCTCGGTCTCGGTCGTCTCGAGGCTGTAGGTGTCGAAGCCGAGCTTGCCGTCCTCGTCGAGCGCCAGCGCGAGCGGGACCACGTCCCGGCCGCCGGTCGTCAGCGCGCGCAGCGTCGCGTCGAGGTTGGACGGGTCGGTCAGGTCGAGCTCCGCCGAGATCTCGAGGCCCTGGCCGACGCCGGCGCTGGAGGACAGCGAGACCTCCTTCAGGGCGGTCGAGATGTCCTTGAGCTCGTCGCCCTCCAGCATCAGGCTGGTGTCGAGCGAGCCCGTGTAACCGGCGTTGCCCTTGAGCACGAGCTTGTCGGGCTCGTAGCCGTTCTGGGCGTCGAGCGAGATCGTCGCGGTGAAGCCGAGCTGGCCGTTGAGGCCGCCGCCGAGCGTGCCGACGGTCAGCCCGCCGCTGGCGTCGGCGTCGAGCTGGACCGTGAACTCCACGTCGCCCTCGTTCTCGCCCGAGTTGGTCACCTTGACCACGCCGGCGCCCTCGATCAGCGCCTTCAGCTCGCCGTCGGCGATGCCCAGGCCCGCGCCCGCCTTGCCGGAGCCGTTGAGGAACGCCTTGCCCTCCATGTAGGTCTCCGTGGGCGCCGGCAGGTCGCCGTTGTCGTCGATGCCGAGCTGGTCGAGCGCCCAGTCGTTCACGCCCCCGAGCGGGTTGTCCCAGCCGACGGGCGGGATCTCGTCGTCGTAGGAGGCGAGGTCGCGCAGGATGCCGTCGAAGCCGCCCGCCGCCTGCACCGTCTCCTGGAAGGCGTCGGCGTCGTCCTGGCTGTCGAACTCGAACACGCGCCCGCCGGCCAGGCCGACGCCGGCCAGCGCCTCGGCGGACAGGTCCGCCCCGAGCTTGCCGACCTTCGCCTTGGCTCCCGCGAACAGCTCCCCGGCGGCCTCGGTGCCGTCGACGATCGTGAACTTGGACGAGCCGTCGGAGTAGTCCTCGCGGATCAGGATCGAGTCCTTGTCGATCTGGACGAAGGCGATCAGGACGTTGGCGTTGGCCGAGGTGGTCGACTGGCCGACGAGGCACTTCTCGGGCAGCTGCGCGACCGGCTCCTCGCCACAGTGCTCGACGCCGAGGATCGTGCAGACGGACTGCTCGACGGCCGGCGCGATCTTCTCGTCGAGGTTGAGCGCGAACAGCGCTAGGAAGACGAGCGAGACGACGACGAGGATGCCCGCGTAGTCCGAGGACGACATCCCGCGCTGGTCCTCGTGCACCCGCCTGAGCATGGGCGGAAAGCTAGGAGAACGGGTGCGGCCCCACGAGAGGCCGCAGACTCAACTTTGACTTGGGACCCCGCCCACCGGGGGCCTAGACGACGAGGCCGTGGCGCATGGTGTTCTCCGTCACCACGCGCGGCTCGACGAACTGCAGCAGGTAGCCAGGGCCGCCGGCCTTGGTGCCGGTGCCCGAGAGCCGGTTGCCGCCGAACGGCTGGCGGCCGACCATCGCGCCCGTGATCGAGCGGTTCACGTAGAGGTTGCCGACCGGCGTGCGGTCGACGACGTAGTCGACGGTGTCCGGGTTGCGGGCGAACAGGCCGCCGGTCAGCGCGAACGGGGAGGCGTCGATGCGGTCGCAGGCGTCCTCGACGCTCTTGACGCGCTCGACGGCCAGCAGCGGCCCGAAGATCTCCTCGTTGAGCACGGGCGAGTCGGCGGGCAGGTCGGCGACGACCGCCGGGGTGGCGAACCAGCCGCCCTCGGGCACCTCGGCGGCGCGGGCGGCGACGCGGCCGGTGCGCTCGGCCTCGGCGGTGTAGCGGGCGACGCGCTCCATCGACTCCTGCTCGATCACCGGCGGCACGTCGATCCCGAGCCGTTCCGCCTGGCCGACGTCGAGCACCTCGACGGCGCCGGCGAGCCGCTCCAGCAGCGGGTCGTGGATCGCCTCGTGGACGAGCACGCGCGCGGCGGCCGAGCACTTCTGGCCCGCGTAGAGGTAGGCCGAGGTGACGAGCGCCGGCACGACCTCGTCGAGGTCGGCGTCGGAGTCGACGATCACGCAGTTCTTGCCGCCCATCTCGGCGATCACGCGCTTGAGGTGGTTCTGGCCGGGACGCGGTTGCGCGGCCTCCTTGACGATCTCCAGCCCGACGGCGCCCGAGCCGGTGAAGGCGATCGTGTGCACGCGCGGGTCCTTGACGAGCGCTGCCCCGACGTCGCCCTCGCCGGGCAGCAGCGCGACCGCGTCCGGCGGCACGCCGGCCTCGCGCAGCGCCTGGAAGATCATCAGCGCGCAGCCGGGCGACTGTTCGGCCGGCTTGAGCACGACCGAGTTGCCGGTCGCCAGGCCGGCGGCGACCATCCCGAGCGGGATCGCCAGCGGGAAGTTCCACGGCGAGATGACCGCGACGACCCCGCGCGGGGTGTAGGCCATCGTGTTGCGCTCACCCGGCACCTGCAGCAGCGGGGCGCCCTGGGCGATGTCCAGCGCGCCGCGGGCGTAGTACTCGAGGAAGTCGATCGCCTCGCAGATGTCACCGTCGGCCTCCGGCCACGGCTTCGCGCACTCGCGCACCGCCAGCGCTGCCGCCTCCAGCCGCCGCTCGCGCAGCCACTGGGCGGCTCGCAGCAGCGTGTCGGCGCGCTCGGCGGCGGGCGTGGCGGCCCAGCGCTTCGCGCCGCGCTGCGCGGACTGCAGCGCGGCGTCGACGTCCTGCGGTCTCGCCTTGGCCGCCGTCGCCACCACCCGGTCGGGCTTGCCGGGGTCGGTCGACACGAGCTCCTCGCCGTGGCGCTGCTCCTCGCCGATCCACACCGGCACCCGGATGCCGTCCCCACCCACCCGCGCGTCGTGCTCGCGGATCGCCTCCTCGAGCCGGGCGCGCACGGGCGCGCGGCGCAGCTCGAGGATCGGCTCGTTGGCGAACGGCTTCAGCACGAAGCAGAGGCTAGCCGCGGGACGGCAGCGGCGCCGTGCGCTCGGCGCCATCGTGCAGCCACACGAGCTGCTCGCCGCGGCGATGGAGACCGGAGATCCCCGTGCCGACGTCGAGCACCTCGCCCTCCGAGCGGATCTCGAGCGCGTCACCCGCCTCCACGAGGCACGCGACCGCACCGGCGCCGGTGACGACGTACTCGCCCACGCGGTCCGACGAGCACGTCGTACGCCGCGTGCGGCGGCGCAGGTCGGTGACGGTCACGGCACCCTCCCACTGGTCCGCGACCGGATCGGCGTCCCACGTCCGCGCCGCGACGTTGTCGCCTGCGAACTGGAGCCGGTCGATGCCCGCGCAGCCCGAGGAGCTGATGCATGGGCTCGTCACCGCACCGAGCCCGACCGGGTGCCGCCCGCGCAGATGCGCACGGAGCCGGTAGCCGTCGTGGACACGGACTGTGATCCGGCCGCGCGACAGCGGCCTGCTGGGCAGCGCGGGATAGCCGTCCTCGAATTGCACCTCCAGCCCGCCGGCGCGCCGCCAGGCGAGCACGTAGCCGGCCATCGCGACGAAGCCGGGGGAGATGTCGCTCCCCTCGAAGCCCCAGGCCCCGACGGTCGTGTTGATCTCGACGCGACCGCCGGGCCCGCGCGCCGCGTAAGCGGCGATCCCGCTGCGGTACAGCCGCACGGCGGTGAACTCGAGCGGGACGTGGCTCCGCCCGTACGCGGAGCCGTTGCGCCGCCGGCGCCGCAGGTCTACACGGTCAGGACCTCGCCCGGCCGCCGCAGCAGCGCATAGCGGCCGGCGACCCGCGCCTCCAGCACGCGCGTGGCCGCGCCGAGCCGCCAGCTCCCGCGACGGGTGCGCACGCAGCCCCGCGCCGCGCCGCCGGTCACGAACACGCGGGCGACGTCGCCCTGCGCGAGCGTCGGGGCGCCGGCCCGGCCGCAGACCGCGGCGACGGCGAGCATCGTGGCGAGCATGCACCCTGGAACGGGCGCGGGCGGCTCAGGTTGCGGAGAGGCTCTCAGCGGTGCCCGGCGGCGCGAGCAGCCGGTCGATCGACGCGCCGCGGGCCTGGTCGGCCAGGAACGAGTCGTTGGAGGTGTTCTCGAGCAGGCGGCGGACGAGGTAGGCCATCCCCGCCACGAGGTCGCCGACGGGGCAGTAGGCGCGCACGCGCAGGCCCATGCCGGCGATCGCCTCCTGCAGCGGGTCGCCGAGCCCGCGCAGGATCTGCAGCTCGAGGTCCTCGTCCTTGCCGCCGGAGAGCCGGTTGTAGGCGATCGCGTGGGCGATCGAGCGCAGGTTGTGGCTGGCGATCGCCACGCGCAGGCCGCAGCCGCGCGTGCGCGAGTCCAGCATCCGGCGGGTCAGCTGCTCGAAGTTGCGGTCCGAGTCGGCCTTGACGTCGAACACCGGGACCTCCCAGCCGTGCTGGCGGGCCTCGACGATCTCGTGGTCCCAGTAGGCGCCCTTGACCAGCCGCACGGTCAGCGGCGTCGTGCGCGCCGCGCCGGCGCCGGTCAGCCACGCCTCGATCTGGTCGAGCGTCTGCGGCGAGTCGCGCAGATATGCCTGCAGCACCATCCCGGCGCTCGGGCCGTCGCGGAACTCCTCCTCGGCCAGCAGCTCGAGCACCAGCTCGAGCACGGCGTCGCGCGAGTCCAGGGACTCCGTGTCGATGTGCAGGTGCGCGCCGAGCTCCTTCGCCTGGCGCAGCAGCCCGCGCAGGCGCTCGGCGGCGTCGCGCTTGCCGCGCTCGGGCGCCTCGGGGCGCAGCAGCGGCGTGAGCGCGGAGACCTTCACGGACAGGTTCGTGCGCGGGAGCGGCCCGGCGGAGTCGGCCTCGAGCTGCGGCCGGGCGGGCCACTTGGCCGACTCGCGCACGACGGTCTCCAGCGCCTCCGAGCAGCGCTGCGCGTAGCGCTCGGCCTCGGCCTGGGTGACGGTCGCCTCGCCGAGCAGGTCGACCGAGGAGGCGACGCCGTCCTTCCACAGCTCGCGCAGGTCGCCCATCGCGGCCTTCGGGCTCTCGCCGACGATGAAGCGATGCGCCATGTGCTTGACGCCGGTCGCCGCGGCGCGGCCGAGCGCTGCCCGGCCGGCACGCGAGCCGCCCATCTTCATCGCGACGGAGATCGGCGGCGGCGGCTCCTCGACCTCGCGTAGGAAGCCCGTCAGGTGGGTCGCGAGGTCGTCGAGGTTGCGGCACGCGGGGACGACGTCGACGAACCGGAACAGCGCGGCCTTGAGCTCGGCGTCGCTGGACGCCATCGCCATCGCCTTGTCGTCGAGCGCCTTCAGGGGACGCCGCGCCGAGGACGGCAGGCCCTTCCACAGGCGCCTGCCGACGTCGTGCAGCTCGCGTTCCAGCTCGGTTTCGCCGACCACGGAGCCGACGATATCGGTCGTCAGGCAGCGCCGGCCGGTGGAGCGTCGGGGCGGCGCGCCGGCACGCCGCCGGCGCGCGCCGGCCGGCGGACCTTGAGGTGCTCGGCGAGCACGTAGGAGCCGACCACGAGGATCGCCGCGGCGAGCTGGCAGGCGATCGTCTCGTAGGTGCCGTAGATCTCGAACCAGGCGCCGAGCCAGCCCGGCACCGCGAACGGCAGCGGGGTCGAGGGCAGCCAGCCGAGGTCCTGGAACGTCAGCGCGGTGCCGCCGGTCATCACCACCAGCACGACCGCCAGCAGCACGCCCGTGAGCACGAGCATGCGGCGGTAGGGCAGCTTGTGGTGCAGCCAGAACGTGAGCACCCCGACGGCCGCCGTGCCCGCCAGGCCGATCGCGACGCCCTGGAGCACGGTCGCGGTGCCGGCCTGCAGCTGCAGGCTCTGCAGGAACAGCACGACCTCGAAGCCCTCGCGGTAGACGCTCGTGAAGCCGAGGGCGACGAGCCCGGCCACGACCGCGCCGCCGCGCTCGAGCACCTTGCGGCGCTGCCGGTGGTGGCGGCCGATCCACTGTGACCAGTAGACGTTGTGGACGAACCAGTTCATGACCACGAGCAGGACCGCGATCGCGATGAACCCGGTGATCGCCTCCAGGCGCGCGCCCAGCGGTGCGGCCGCCTGCAGCAGCGCCTGCACGAGGAACCAGGTCAGGACCGTGGCCGCGAACGCGACGCCGGCGCCCGCCGCGACCGGCCTGCGGCGGCCCTGGTTGGCGCCGAGCAGGCTCGCGGTCACCGCGGCGAAGATCAGGATCGCCTCCAAGCCCTCGCGGAACACGATCACGGCGGAGTTGAAGACGACGGTCGCGTGGCTCTGGTGGCCGTGCGCCTCGGTCGGGTCGGTCGGGCCGGTGGACGCCGTGACCATCAAGGAGACGAGGCCGGCGAGGATGGCGAGGCCGATGGCCCACCAGACGAGTCGGGTACGCATGGTTAGGGCACCCTAATTCGCGTCGATGAGAGATCCTTGTGGACGATGAGAATCGCCGTCTCCAGCGACGAGTGCACGGGCGTGGCCAAAGCGCTGGTGGACGCGCTGCGCGAGCGCGGCCACGAGCCGCTCCTGCACGGCGCGCTCTCGGAGGAGCAGCGCGACGACTGGGCCTGGGCTTCCGAGTCGGCGGCCCGCGACGTCGCCGAGGGCCGCGCCGAGCAGGCGGTCGTGTGCTGCTGGACCGGCACCGGCGCGTCGATCGCGGCCAACAAGGTGCGTGGCATACGCGCCGCCTTGTGCGCCGACGCCGCGACCGCCGACGGCGCGCGCAGGTGGAACGACGCGAACGTGCTCGCGCTCTCCCTGCGCACGACCTCAGAGGCGGTGCTGGCCGAGATCCTCGACGCCTGGTTCGCCGCGCAGCCGTCTCCCGACGCGGACGACCGCGAGAACATCGCCCACCTGAGGGAGATCGAAGGCTAGATCTCCAGCCGCTCGTCCTCGAGGTCGAGCTCGCGCTCGATCCGGTGCATGACCTCGTTGGAGATCTCGCCGGTGTTGCGCAGCTCGACGACCGCGGCGCGCTGCGCGTCGAGAACCGAGCGGACCATCTTCTGGTACTTGCGGGAGCGGTGCTCGTAGCCGTCCTCGTCGTCGGTCTCGCGCGCAGTGAGCCGGGCCGTGCGGTAGCGGTAGAGCCCGCGCATGCGCTCGACGGTGTCGTCGCGGGTCCACTCCTCCACCTCGAGCTGGTCCAGGCGGGTCAGCGCGGCCTCGGTGGCGCGGCGGCGGGCCAGCAGCTCCTCGCGCGCCTCTGCACCGTCGTCCTCCAGGCCGGCCCAGCGGATCACGGCGGGCAGGGTCAGCCCCTGCAGCACGAGCGTCACGAAGATCACCACGAAGGTGATGAACAGCAGCTGGTCGCGGGCGGGGAAGTCGGCCGGCAGCGCCAGCGCCGCCGCCAGCGACACCGCGCCGCGCAGCCCGGCCCAGCCCACGACGGTCCGGCCCTGCCACGTGCCGCGCCGCGCGATCTGGCTCGGCCGCCGGTCGAGCGTCCGGATCACGAAGGTGATCACGTGCACCCAGAGGAGTCGGCTGACGATCACCACGGCCGCCACCGCCAGGCCGATCCCGAGCAGCTCGCCCCGCGGCTCGTCCTCGAGCCCTTCGAGGATCAGCGGCAGCTGCAGCCCGATCAGCACGAACAGCAGCGCGTTGAGCAGGAACGTCAGGATCGTCCACATCGAGAAGCCCGCGACCCGCTGGCGGGCGGTCGCGATCTCCGGCGCCCGCCAGCCGATGTAGATGCCGATCGTCACCGCGGCCAGCACGCCGGAGGCGCCCAGCCGCTCGGCCGGCACGTAGGCCGCATAGCCCGTCAGGATCGAGATCGTGACCTCCACGGGCGGGTCGTCGAGCCGCTTGCGGATCTCCGCGATCACCCAGCCCACGGCCAGGCCGATGGCGATCCCGCCGGCGGCACCGAGCACGAACTCCAGCCCCGCCTCCGCGAGCGAGAAGCCGCCGGCGACCGCGCCGACCGCCACCCTGTAGATCACGAGCGCGGTACCGTCGTTGATCAGGCTCTCGCCCTCGATGACCGTGCTCAGGCGGCGCGGCAGGCCGAGGCGGCGGCCGATCTCGATCGCGGCCAGTGGGTCGGTCGGGGCCACGATCGCCCCGAGCGCGAAGGCGGCCGCCCACGGCAGGTCGTCGATCAGCGCGTGCGCGACGACGGCGACCGTGCAGGCGGTGGCGATCACCAGCCCGACGGCCATCGAAGAGATCGAGCGCAGGTCGTAGCGGAGGTCGCGCAGGCTCGCGAAGAACGCCGCCGAGTACAGCAGCGGCGGCAGGAAGACCACGAGCACCAGCTCCGGCTCGAGCTCGACCTCCGGGACTCCCGGGATGAAGCCCATCACGAGGCCGCCGAGGACGAGCATGATCGGGTACGGCACCCCGATCGCCCGGCTCGCGGCGGCCAGCACCGAGACCGCGACGAGCAGGGAGATCAGGACGAGCTCGACCCCGTGCACGTCAGCTCACCGCCTCGAAGCGGATCACCCCGCCCGCCTCGCGCTCGGCCGCCTCGCCGCGCTCGAGCAGCAGGTCGATGTGCCCGAGCACCTCGCTGAGCGTGAGGAACGCCTGCGTGACCGCGACGTTGCCCCACAGCGACTGCGCGATCTCGTGCGCTGTCAGCGGCTCGGCGGCGATCAGCCCGCGGATCTTGCTCGCGCGGCGCTCGTGCATCGCGAAGCGCTCGTCGATCAGCGCCGCATGGCCGGCGAAGGGGTCGCCATGCCCGGGCAGCACCTGCGAGACCTCCATCTCGCGCGTCTCGCGCAGCGAGGCCATGTAGGTCAGCAGCGCGCGCGGGCGGCCGTCGCCCGGCTGGCCGGACTTGCCGCCGAGCTGGCGCGAGATCAACGGGTTCGAGGAGATGTGGTGCAGCAGGTGGTCGCCGGCGACCAGGGTCCCGTCCGCCTCGTCGTAGAAGACGGTGTCCGACGGGGAGTGCCCGGGCCGGTGCAGCGTCCGCAGCGTGCGGCCGGCGAACCCGAGCTCCTCGCCGTCGGCCAGTCTCCGGGTCACGGTCGCCGCGCCGCCCCAGCCCCGGAACGAGCGCGAGACGGCGCGCAGCGCGGTGACGACGTCGCGCGTGATGCCGTGGCGCAGCATCAGCGCCTCGGCCAGCTCGTCGTCGCGCTCGGCCTCGGCGCCGAACTCCTCGAGCACCGGGGCGAGAAGGTCCAGCGCGACCACCTCGGCGCCCGACCGTCGCGCGAGCACGTCGAGCAGGCCCATGTGGTCGAGGTGCTGGTGGGTGATGACGATCCGCCCGAGGTCCTCGATCCTGCGCCCGTGCGCGGCCAGCTCGCGCTCCAGGCAGTCGAGCGCCTTGCCGGAGTTCGGGCCCGTGTCGACCAGCGTCAGCGGGTCGTCGTCGATCAGGTAGCAGTTGACCCGGCCCACCATGAAGGGGGTCGGGATCGCCATGCGGTGGATCGCGCCGCTCACGAGCGGATGAGCTGGAGCACCTCGTCGCGCCGCCGCTCCATGTCCTCCTTGGAGACGAGGCTCTCGAGGTTCAGGCGCAGCAGCGGCTCCGTGTTCGACGCGCGCACGTTGAAGTGCCAGTCGTCGTAGTCGACCGAGATCCCGTCGAGCTTGGAGACCTCGCCGTCGGAGAACCTCTCCTCGATCGCCGCCATCTTCCCGTCGGAGTCCTCGACCTCCGAGTTGATCTCGCCGGAGATGAAGTACTTCGAGCGGAACTGCTCGACCAGCTCGGAGAGCTTGGCGTCCTTCTTGGAGAGCAGCTCGAGGATCAGCAGCGCCGGCACGGCGCCGGAGTCGGCGTTGTAGAAGTCGGCGAAGTAGTAGTGGCCGGAGACCTCGCCGCCGAACGCGCCGCCCTCGTCGCGCATGCGGACCTTGAAGAAGGCGTGCCCGACGCGGTTCATGTGGGCCTTGCCGCCGAGACGCTCGACGAGGTCCGGGACCGCGCGCGAGGCGCGCACGTCGTAGAGGATGTCCGCGCCGGGCTGCTTCTCGAGGATCGACTCGGCCAGCAGCGCGGTGAGGAAGTCGCCGTCGACGAACGTGCCCGTGTCGTCGATGAAGAAGCAGCGGTCGGCGTCGCCGTCCCAGGCGATGCCGAGGTCGGCGCCCTCCTCGCGGACCTTGTCGATGATGAAGCGGCGGTTCTCCTCGAGCAGCGGGTTGGGCTCGTGGTCCGGGAACGAGCCGTCCGGCGTCCAGTAGGTGATCACGAGGTCCAGCCCGAGCTGCTCCAGCAGCGGGCCGACCATCGGCCCCGCCATGCCGTTGCCGCCGTCCACGACGACCTTCAACGGCTTGATCACCGACGTGTCGATGAACTTCAGCGCGGCCTCGTGGAAGTCCGCGTAGACGTCGACGTCCTCCGAGCTGCCCCCGCCCGGCGCGTCCCCGAGCCCCGCGTCGAGCAGGTCGCGGATCTCGGCGATCCCGCCGTCGCCCGACAGCGCGACGGCGCCGCGCTCGACGAGCTTGGCGCCCGTGTAGGCGGCCGGGTTGTGGGAGGCGGTGCACATCAGCCCGCCGTCGAGGTCCTGCGAGCCGACGAGGAAATAGAGCATCTCCGTGCCGACCTGGCCCGCGTCGAGCACGTGCGCCCCCTCCGAGACCATCCCGTCGCGGTAGCGGCCGGCCATCTCCGGCGCCTGCAGGCGCATGTCGCGCCCGAGACCGATCCGGAGCTCGGCGGCGTCCTTGCCGTGCATGGAGGCGAGCACGCGCACGAAGGCGCGGCCGATCTGCTCGGCGACGTCGCCGTCGATCTCGTCGCCGTAGAGGCCGCGGATGTCGTAGGCCTTGAAGATCTGTGCGGGTGCGCTCATCGGCGCGCCATCCTACGCCCGTCGCGCGGCGAGCACGTGCTGGAACGTGAACGGCGCGAGGCGGGCGAGCGGGCCGGCGTGGCGGTCGAGCCGCGTGCCGCGCCAGAGCAGCCACGGGCGCCGCTCGACGTGCTGGACGCGCAGCCCGGCGCCCTCGCACAGCTCGATCGCGTCGCGCAGCGTGAACCAGCGCAGGTGCGTGGCGTCGTGGATGCCCGCCGGCCGGCGCGGCCACGAGCCGCGGGCGAGCGCCGCGTAGGTCGTCCAGTGGGCGGCGTTGGGCAGCGAGATCACCGCGCGGCAGCCGGGCTCCAGCAGGCGCACGTAGCCCTCCAGGGCGCTCCACGGGTCGACGAGGTGCTCGAGCACGTCGGCGCCCACGAGGCAGTCGAAGCGGCCGAGGTCCGAAGGGACGTCCTGGACGTCGCCGACCACGACGCGGTCGCAGCGCTCCCGCGCCACCGCGGCATAGGCGGGCTCGCGCTCGATCCCGACCACCTCGACCGGGCCGCGCTCCTTCAGCGCCGCGGCCAGCCAGCCGGTCGAGCAGCCGAGGTCCAGCACGCGCCGCGCACGCTCCGGGACGAGCTCCACGATCTCGTCCCGGACGCTCTCGTAGGCGTCCGCCCGCAACCCGCGCTGGTCTGCGTCCATGCCGGGTAGCCTGCCGCAGATGCTCGTCGCGATCCTCTGTGGCGGCCGGGGGACGCGGCTGCAGGAGCACAGTCCCGGCATCCCGAAGCCGCTGGTGGAGATCGGCGGGCACCCGATCCTCTGGCACGTGATCCGCATCTACGCGGCGCAGGGCTACTGCCGCTTCCTGCTGCTGTGCGGCTACCGCGGCGAGCAGATCGAGGCGTTCGCGCGCGAGACGTACTGGCCCGAGGGGGTCGAGGTCCGCTGCGCCGACACCGGCCTGGACACGCCGACCGGCGGGCGGCTCTGGCGGGTGCGCGACGAGCTCTCCGCCGCGCCGTTCCTGGCCACCTACGCCGACGGGGTCGCCGACATCGACCTCGCCGCCCTGCGCGCCCGCCACGAAGCCGCCGGCACGCTCGCCGCGATGACCGTGGTGCGGCCGGAGCTGCCGTTCGGCGTCGCGCTGCTCGACGACGAGGACGGCGTAGCCGGCTTCCACGAGAAGCCGCGGGCGGAGCACTGGGTCAACGGCGGCTTCTTCTCGTTCCTGCCGGGGGTGCTCGAGCACCTGCGCGAGGACTCGGTGCTCGAGCGCGAGCCCCTCGAGCGCCTGGCCGCCACGGGCGAGCTCGCCGCGTTCCGCCACGAGGGCTTCTGGGCCTGCATGGACACCTACAAGGACGCGGTAGCGCTCGACGACCTCTACGCCGCCGGCGAGGCCCCGTGGGCGGCGGGCCTGGCGCTGCCCTCGTAGACTCGGACGTCATGGCCGGTCACTCCAAATGGGCTGGGATCAAGCACAAGAAGGCGATCGTCGACGCGCGCCGCGGCAAGCTGTTCACCAAGCTCGCCCGCGCGATCACGGTGGCCGCGAAGGAGGGCGGCGGCGACATCGAGGGCAACCCGGCGCTCGCGCTCGCCGTGCAGAAGGCCAAGGACGCCTCGATGCCCAAGGACAACATCGAGCGCGCGATCGCCAAGGGCACGGGTGAGGGCGGCGACGCCGACGCGCTCGAGGCCGTCATGTACGAGGGCTACGGCCCCGGCGGGGTGGCGCTGCTGGTCGAGGCGACGACCGACAACCGCAACCGCACGGGCTCCGAGGTCCGCCACGCGTTCGGCAAGCACAACGGCAACCTCGGGGAGCCGGGGTCGGTCGCGTACCTGTTCGACAAGCAGGGCGTGATCGTCGTCGACGCCGAGCGCTACTCCGAGGACGACCTGATGGTCGCGATCGACGCGGG